>JAYWHB010000037.1:0-1875 GCA_043777915.1 Deinococcales bacterium | reverse complement strand
TTAAATCCGCCACAGCAATGCCGCTTGGGGTATAACGCAAGTCTGGGTCTTTTGCCAATGCACCCATCAGATAAACGTGATTTAAGCCTCTTGCCATGTTCTTCCTTTTCTCGAGCGTTTGCTCAAATGCTAGTGATTTGCGAATAATCTCGAGTATGCGTTAGGGGCTGCTCGAGCAAAGTACCTTAAGCCGATTTTTTGGTCTTCCATTCCGGACGTTGTTTTACCACCATCACCCGACGCACATGGTCGCGTAAACGCAACGATGTTTGAATTGTGTTGGTTGCATTTTCGGGAAGGTCTAAGCGGTAGACCAAAAAGTAGGCTTGCGAATCCTTTTTGATTTGGTAAGCCAGTTTTTTATTGCCCCACTCGTCGAGTTGGGAAACTGTTCCACCACCGTTTTTGACTGCATTCTCGATGTACTCTTTTTCCACAGCGATTTGGCTCTGGTCTAAGTTAGGGTTGAGTAACACATTTAAGTCATAATTTGCCATAATTATTTCACCTCCTTGTAGACATAAAATCACACCGCTTTGACACAGCGCGAGGCAAGACTATAACAGGTGTTGGGCTAACACACAAGAGAAAAGATGTATCACGCATTCCTCTAAACTTGTGTTAAACTGCTGCTAATGTCAAAAGCTATGAAACTTTTTCAAAAGCGGGCGTTATCAAAGGAGGCTACACCGAGTGTCAATTGAGTCTGGGGCAGTGGTAGAAGGAAAAGTCACGCGAGTTACCGATTTCGGCGCGTTTGTGGAAATAAAAGATACTGGCGAGACTGGTTTAGTTCACATCTCGCAAATTGCACATGAATTTGTGCGAAGCGTATCCGAACACTTACGTGACGGACAAGAAATAACCGTGAAAGTTCTAGGTAGGGACGAAAAAGGACGCTTGGATTTAAGCATCAAAGAACTCCAAGACACGCCCGAAGAAATCCCGAAGCCCAAACGCATCGGCAAACAAGCACCTGCTTTTGAAGCCAAACTCCGCGCTTTTATGCGCGATGCCAAAGACCGAACCACCAGTGGGATGGGCGGCGGTCCTGAGAAGAAAAAGAAAAAGAAATAATAGAACCTCGAGAAATCACCAAGCTGTTTGCTTGGTGATTTTTTTTTGGCTTAAGAAACTGA
Source organism: Deinococcales bacterium (assembly GCA_043777915.1). Taxonomy (GTDB): domain Bacteria; phylum Deinococcota; class Deinococci; order Deinococcales; family JAAFIG01; genus JAAFIG01. The sequence continues at coordinate 736 of JAYWHB010000037.1, read as the reverse complement.
GTAAACGCTTGATGATTTGCTCAATGAATGTATTTATGAGCCATGACGCTTTTAAGTGACACCACTTATGATACTATGCTTGTGTATGAATTCCTCGCAACGCCAAACCCTCGAACGTATTTTTGCTACGCCAATCAGCAAAAATTTAGCTTGGCGGGATATTGAGCATTTATTTATTGCTCTTGGTTGCGAAATAATTGAAGGCAATGGTTCACGAGTTGCATTTAAGTTTAATACCACTCGAGCCGATTTTCACCGACCCCACCCAAACAAAGAAGCCAAACCATATCAAATCCGTGATGCTCGAGTTTTTTTAACTGTTTTAGGCTTTGCCCCAGAAATAAAGGAGGAAGAATCATGAATTACAAAGGTTATCAAGCCAGTATTGGGTACAGCGAAGAAGATGAATGCTTTGTGGGAAAGGTACTTGGAATCAGCGATATTATTGGGTTTCATGGCTCGAGTGTTGAAGAAATAAAAAAAGCCTTTCGAGAAGCCATAGACTTTTACCTCGAGACCAACGATTCGCCGCAAAAACCTGTTTCTGGGCGTTTTATGTTGCGCTTACCACCAGAGATTCATTCTCGAGCCACTTTATTAGCCGAACGCAGTGGAAAAAGCCTAAATCAATGGGTCGTGGATGTTGTGGGACAAGCCGTATAAATCGGTACAATAAAAAAGTGACTGGTCTGAGTAATCAAAAACAAATCGCGGCTCGAGTGGCACTGCTGGGTGG
>JAYWHB010000036.1:0-14882 GCA_043777915.1 Deinococcales bacterium | reverse complement strand
CCATTGCCGATTTGGATGTGATTGCTAATTTGGCAGAAATTGCCGCCAACCGCAATTATGTGCAACCCAGTATTCTCGAGACTGGCGACATTCGGATTCTCGAGGCACGCCATGCCGTGGTCGAAACCACTTTAGAAAATTTTGTGCCGAACGATGTTGTTTTATCAAACTCGAGCCGAATTCATTTGATTACTGGACCAAACATGAGCGGCAAAAGCACTTTTTTACGCCAAACAGCGTTAATTGCACTGCTTGCCCAAGTCGGTTCTTTTGTTCCCGCCAAAAGCGCTCAGGTACGCATTTTTGACCGTATCTTTACCCGCATTGGCGCATCCGATGACCTCGCGGGCGGTGCGAGTACCTTCATGGTCGAAATGCGAGAACTGGCACAAATTCTGCATGGGGTATCGGAAAATAGCCTTGTCATACTGGACGAAATTGGACGCGGGACTGGCACATATGACGGGCTGGCGATTGCCCAAGCCGCCATCGAATTTCTTAGTCAAACCAATGCCGCCGTGTTATTTGCCACGCACTACTTTGAACTGACCAAGCTCGAGAATAGCTTAGCTGGTGTGGTCAATATGCACGTGGCTGCCGAAGAAGAAGCCCAAAACGGACTGCGCTTTTATCATCAAGTCATGACTGGCGCAGCCAGCAAAAGCTACGGGGTGCATGTGGCACAACTGGCAGGGCTGCCACCAAGCGTGACGACTCGAGCAGGAGCGATTCTACGGGCGCTCGAGACCAATTCGGCAGATGCCGCCCAAAGTATTTCAGGGCAGATTCTTGAACTCGATATTGCTAGATTAACGCCCTTAGAAGCCCTTGGGTTACTTGAGAAATTACAAGGGCAATTACGTGGTACATAAGGGGTTTTTCCACTCGAGCAGCAGCGCACAATCCCTAGATTCGGCATCTTCAATATAGCCATGCAGCACTTGTACTGGGCTTAAACCATTTTTGAATTGCGGGGTTAAAGTCGGGTCGGTCAGTTCACCACGCACAATCAGCGCCACATAGTCTTCGGGGCTTAAATTTGGGTGCTGCAAAAGTCCGGGCATCCGTCCAGCCGCCATAAATCGTTTTAAGCCTAGTGACTGCACCAAATCAAACCGAGCCTGATAAAGCCTCCGTGCCACACCACGCCCGCGCCAATTGGGATGGACTGCCATGTCAACCCCGTACAAGGTGTCGCCGTGCGGATTGTGATTGCCAATAAAACCATTGTCGGTAGCGGCTGCAAAGGTATGTGGCGGGTTCTCGAGAATCAGGGCGGTTGCCGAGGCAATCAGCAAGCCGTTTACTTCGACACAGAGCGCCCCCAATGCAAAATGCTTGAGATGCGAGGCAATCTGGGCTTTGCTCCAAAGTTGTTCTTCGGGGTATGGGGTTGGAAAACAAGCCCGTTGAATTTCCAATAGCTGTGGGTAATCCTCGAGTGTGTACGACCGTACCAACATGATGCTCGAGTGTAGCATTTTGACCTGCTCATCTTTTTAGGCTATTCTCGAGTCATGCGCGAGAAACTGACATCCCAAGCCGAAGATTACTTGAAAGCACTTCATACTTTCGAGCAGGCAGGTAAGGTCAGCACCCAAGTTCTAGCTGACCACCTTGGAGTTGCACCTGCCAGTGTAACCCAAATGCTTAAAAAATTAACCGAAATGGCACTTGTCACCCATGCACCGTACCAAGGCGCAACCCTGACCGATGCTGGGCGCAAAATTGCACTGGAACTGATTCGCCATCATCGTTTGCTCGAGACCTATTTGCATCAAGCCCTTGGCTACGCTTTAGAAGATGTCCATGACGAAGCCGAAAAACTCGAGCATCATATTTCTGAGGATTTTGAAGCCCGAATTAACGCGGTGCTGGGTAATCCCACCCACGACCCGCATGGTTCTCCGATTCCGCGCTTAGATGGCAGCTTGCCGCCGTATGCAACAAGGGCATTATCGGATGTGACGGTTGGCGAAGCGGCTCGGATTGGCAGAATCAGCGAAACCGACCCCGATTTTTTACGCTTGGTGGTGCAATTGGGTTTGACTCCGGGGGCAGAATTAAAAGTGCTTGAAGTCAACTTGGCGGCTGGCACAATTACGCTTAAACTCAAGTCAGACACGCATATTCTTGGACTGGATGCAGCTAAGAATCTTTGGGTGGATAATTTTTCTTAGTTATTTTAAGCCTTGTGGAGTTAAGCCAAACTCGAGTCCACGCAGACCAGAATTGACCAGCAATGCCAAGACCAAGGTGGGAATTGCGCCAAGCAGCACGCGGTCAATTGCCCCACTACCAAGTCCAGTAAAAATAAATCCGCCCAGTCCTCCAGCCCCAATTAAACTCGAGAGGGCGGTTAAACCAATTAAACTGACCGCCGCAAGCCGCAAACCCTCGAGTAGAAGCGGGATAGATAAGGGTAATTTCACTTGCCAAAAAATTTGACTTGGCGTAAATCCTAAGCCTCGAGCCGCCTCGAGTGGGCTTTCTGGGATATTTTGTAAACCAAGAATTGTACCGCGCAGCACAGGTAAAACACCGTATAAAGTCAGGGCAGTCAGGGCTGGGGCAAAACCAATGCCGCGAATACCCAGATTCTCTAAGATTGGGAAATTTCGGGCTAAAGCACTAAAAAACGGAATAAGTAAGGCAAATAGAGCGATGCTTGGAATGGTTTGTAGTGCATTGGCAAGTCCAAGACTGAGGCGTAAGACTCGAGGACGAGAAGCGCTGTAGACCCCGAGGACAAGACCGAGTAAACTCGAGAGTATCCATGCAAAAAAAGCCAGTTGAAGGTGTCGTAGTGCCTCCTGCCAGAATTCGGCTTGATTGGCAGTGTATTCGCGTAGCACACTGAGCGAATCAAGCCAGCCGAAAAGTAAAAAAAATGCAATAAACAAAAATCCGAGACTGGCGAACCATAACCGCCGCATCTCGAGCGCCCCCGCATACGCTACCAGCCCTGCGCCAAGAAAAAGTAACCAAAATCCACTGGCAGGGGCAATCCTCGAGATTGGATTTATTCCCAGTTCGCGGCTACTAACGGAAAGCAAAAACAGTAAAACCAGCAGCGTCAACTGACCCAGACTCAGCAGTGCTATACCTCGAGTTTTGAGTTTTGAGATTGTCACCAAGGTTATTAAGCACAGCAGAGGAATAAGCCAAAAAAACATTGGCGACCCCAAGACCCCAAGCAAATTTCCAGCCACTAAACGATTGGCTTTGACAACAAAGAGTGGCAAAACCATGCCAAGACTGCCAAAACCCACGCCTAAAATGGCAATTTTATTCATCTATCTCGAGCAGAACCTTACCTTTGGTTTGACGGCTTTCGATGTAGGCATGAGCCGCAGCAACTTGGGAAAGTGGGAACACTTTGTCAATCGTTAATTTGAGTTGACCGCCAACCAGCCAATCAAATAATTCGCTGGCTCGCCACTCGAGTTCATCTGGGTCGGCGATATAATGCCCTAAACTTGGACGGGTCACAAATAAACTTCCCTTGGCATTCAGCAGTTGCAAATCAAAAGGTTCGACTTGTCCACTCGAAGCGCCGTACAGAACCATCATCCCACGGGGTTTAAGTAAGTTCAGTCCTTTCAAAAAGGTGTCCTTGCCAACACTGTCATAAATCACTTCGAGTCCAGCAGGAGCAAGTTTTTTAACTTCAACTTCAAAGTCTTGTTCAGTGTAGATAATCACTTCGTCCGCCCCAAGCGAACGCACAATTTCGGCTTTATCAGCATTACCCACGGTGGCAATCACTTTTGCGCCCATACGTTTAGCAATTTGCACCAATAAATGCCCAACTCCGCCCGCCGCCGCATGAACCAAGGCTGTATCGCCCGCCTCGAGTTTATAGGTACTCAATGCCAAATAATGCGCTGTCATGCCTTGTAACATGATTGCAGCTGCCGTTTGACTCGAGACCTTATGTGGAACTTTAACCAGTGCCTGAGTGGGAATAACCGCGTACTCGGCATAACTGCCTCGGTTCATGGTGTACGCCACGCGTTGACCAATACTAAAATCAGTCACACCATCACCGAGCGCCTCCACCACGCCAGCCCCTTCCATACCCAGTATGAACGGCATGGGCATTTTATAAATCCCAGAACGCTGATAGACATCAATAAAATTTAGCCCAGCGAACTCGAGTTTAACCCGTACCTCACCAGCCTTCGGCACTGGCATGGGTACATCTTCAAGCTGCATTTGATTGATGGCTTGGACACGAATGGCTTTCATGGGCTTAAGCATAGCAAGGAATGATTGTCCAAATTTCATTCTGCTCGAGTTTGGTGTGAATATGAAAGGTATCAAATCTGGAGCTTTTTGGTATATTGAGCTATGGGTAAGACAAGACGCGAAATTAAAATTGCTCGGCGGGAATACGAAAAAGCCGTCAAGGACTCTGGTAAAAACACCTTTAGTTGGAAAAAATACTTCGGTGTCTTAGGGCGCACCCTGCCAAAAGTGCTGCTGGTTTTTTTGGGTACATTGGCATTGCAAATTGCTTTAACGGCGCTTGGGATTTCGTTTTTTGGCACAGTTTGGGGGCAATTGATGCTGTTTATTCCAGCCTATATTGCCACCATGATTTGGACTCGGCAATCTGCCAAAGAAATGTTTAACAACGCCCCGCCCAAACCCGATATTCTAAAACGCCGATGACCAACCTTTTTAATAAAGCCCAAGAGCTTGACCAAAGCGACCGATTAAAAGCGGCTCGAGAACGTTTTTATTTACCCCAAGGCAAAATTTATTTGGATGGCAATAGCCTTGGTGCATTGCCCAAAGATGTGCCTGCTCGAGTCCAAGATGCAATCCAACGCCAATGGGGTGAGGATTTAATCCAGTCTTGGAACACCAACCATTGGATTGACTTACCGACAAGGGTCGGAAAGCAACTCAGTGCTTTAATCGGCGCAAATCCCGATGAGGTTGTGGCATGTGACAGCACTAGCATCAATGTTTTTAAGGTTTTACTGGCAGCCTTAAAATTACGCCCAGAGCGCCATGTGATTGTCTCGGACATTGATAATTTCCCAACCGATTTGTACATCGCCCAAGGGATTAACGACTTACTGGATAATAAGTATGAACTGCGCTTTGTCAAACGGGCTGATTTGGATACTGCCCTGACCGAAGATGTGGCGGTACTGCTCTTAACCGAAATTGATTACCGCACAGGTGAACGGCTCGAGATGGCAGCCTTAACCCAACAAGCCCATGCGGTAGGCGCATTAACCATTTGGGATTTAGCCCACAGCGCTGGTGCGTTCCCCGTGGCACTCAACGCTTGCCAAGCCGACTTTGCGATTGGTTGCGGCTACAAATACTTAAACGGCGGACCCGGCGCACCTGCCTTTTTATTTGTTGCCAAAAAACACCAAGAAGCTGCCTTACCCGCCTTATCTGGTTGGATGGGACACGCTCAGCCCTTTGCCTTTACCCCAGAATATGCCCCAGCCAACGGTATTTTGCGCCTCACAACTGGTACACCGCCGGTACTGGCACTGACCGCCTTAGAAGCCGCCCTCGAGTTGTGGCAAGAATTTAGCATCGTCGAAGCTCGAGTTAAAAGCCTAAGTCTGACTGATTTATTCATAGAAGCCATGCAGCCACTCGAGCAGTACGGTTTTCGTTGCGTTACCCCACAAGAACACGCCAAACGCGGTTCGCAAGTCAGTTACACCCACCAAGACGGTTTTGAAATCATGCAAGCCCTGATTGCCGCAGGGGTGATTGGCGATTTTCGAGCGCCAAACATTGTGCGTTTTGGCTTTGCAGCATTGTACAACAGCCACGCCGATATTCTGGAAGCGGTGCGTCGTCTCGAGGACATCATGCAGCACAATACTTGGCAAAAACCCGAATTTGCGATGCGTGGCAAAGTCACTTAAAAATAGGGCTGGCTTCTCACTCGAGCCGTTTGCCTATACAATGGCGTTATGTTTGAAACCCTAGGAAATAAACTCCAAGATATTTTTGATAAATTGCGTCAACGTGGCAAATTGACCGATGCGGACGTGAAGACCGCCTTGCGTGAAGTTCGTGTGGCACTGCTCGAAGCTGATGTCAATTTTACGGTTGCCAAAGACTTTGTGGCTCGAGTCCAGGAAAAAGCCGTTGGACAAGATGTCCTGACCAGCCTGACCCCCGGTCAGCAAGTGATTAAAATTGTCTATGACGAACTGCGTGAAATGCTTGGTGGCGATGCCAGCCAGCCACTCTTAAAAACCGAAGGCAATGTCTGGTTTATGGTCGGTTTACAGGGGGCGGGTAAGACCACCACCACAGGTAAATTGGCTTCATTTTATAAATCTAAAGGTCGCAGACCGCTTCTGGTGGCAGCCGACACCCAGCGTCCTGCGGCTCGAGACCAACTGAAAGTCTTGGGGCAACAAGTCGGTGTGCCAGTTCTCGAGGTACAAGACAACGAATCGCCCAGTACCACCAAAGCCAGACTGGAAGAATACCTAAGAACCAATTTCCATGATTTGGTGATTGTGGACACCGCCGGACGTTTGCAAATAGACGAAGGGCTAATGGACGCTCTGGCAGACTTAAAACAGCAGTTAAATCCATCCGAAACCTTTTTAGTGGTGGATGCCATGACTGGACAAGAGGCATTGAATGTTTCTTCGGCCTTCGATGCGCGAATTGGTGTTTCGGGTCTAATCATGACCAAGCTCGATGGTGATGCTCGTGGCGGCGCGGCATTATCGGCTCGCAGCGTGACGGGCAAACCAATTATGTTTGCGGGTGTCTCGGAAAAAATTGGTGGACTTGAGCCATTTTACCCAGAACGGGTTGCCCAGCGAATCCTAGGTATGGGCGATGTCCTGACCTTGATTGAACGCGCCCAACAAGCCGATATTCAAGCCTTTGCACCAAAAAAACCCAATGAATTTGACTTTGAAGACCTGCTCGAGCAGTTAAAAAGTATTCAGAAAATGGGTCCGATTGGCGATTTGGTGAAAATGATTCCCGGTATGTCCCGAATGCTACCAGCCGACTTGAATGTGGACGAAAAACAATTTAAGCGCATCGAAGCAATGATTCAGAGCATGACCTTAAAAGAACGCCGTAATCCCAAACTGATAGACGGGCAACGCCGCAAACGCATTGCCACGGGCAGTGGCAACACGGTGCAAGAATTGAACCGTTTGGTCAAAATGTATGACCAAATGAAAGACATGATGAAACTGATGCGCGGCAGCAAGGGACGCGGCTTACAACAACTGATGGGACGGTTTAAGGGATGACCAATCCTCTTGGGCAGGGTTATAAACACTCTATGGGTAGAAAATTTGTTAAACTCTGATGACTACAATGTTGATTGTCATTCCAGATTTGCACGGACGCGCTGATTTACTCGAGGCGGCGGTGCGTTATTATCCCAGCGATACCCAATTTATTTTCCTTGGAGACGCAATTGACCGTGGTCCAGACTCGAGGGGCTGTGTGCGTCAACTGCTCGAACTCAGCGATGCTGGACGAATAACTTTACTGCGTGGCAATCATGAAAGTATGCTTTCGACCGCCGCCGAATATGACCGACTTGCCCAAGAACTCGGCGATGCCAACATGCTGAAAATGGCTCGAGAAGAATTTGTTAATTGGCAGCGCAATGGTGGAAATGCACTTTTTAGAGAGTACGGTTTTTTTGGACCCGGCAATGTTCCAGATGATTTACTCGAGTTTATCAGACGCACCCGCTTAGCCTTTGAAAGTCATAATCATTATTTGTGTTCTCATGCCGCACCGCCCGTTTTACTAGACCGTTATCAAACCGTGGCAGATTCGATGCTTTGGGCGCGTCCCAACGAAGGTCCTTTTGAAATGGATAAGCACCTGATTGGCAGCATTCATGGGCATACGCCCTTGGCTGTGCCAACTTGGGTCGAAAAGCATTTGTACATAGACCTTGGTGCGGTTTTTAGTGGCAATTTATGTACGGTTAATCTGGATACCTTAGAAACGATTGTGCTGCGTGGTTCTGGAGGGGTTGGACGCGAAGCGCTTTTAGAACTGGCTTCGGATGAAGCTGGTTTGGTGCGCGAACAACCGTTTAGAATTGTAGAAATATAAAATAGCGCAAGGTTATGCCTTGCGCTTCTCGAGTAGAGATAATTTATTTGCTTGGTTCGTCTGCCACTTCGCCAACCACACCGGGGGCAACCCAACCCATGGTGTTTAATTCAAGGATACTGGCAGCCCGTCCTGCTGGGATGCGTAAAATGCCTTTGCGGTCACGGATTGGTCCTTGGAATGGGTGAAATGTTGGTTTGGCAGCCGACATTTTCTTTTCTAAGTCCAGAATACGGTTGTAAACCGAAACGGTTTGTGAGCCGACTTTGAGGGTGGCTTTTTTCAGGGCATCCACAAATTTGGGGTTAATCGTCATGGTTTCTTCTGCACCAAGTTCCACAGCTTTTTCTTTGAGTAACCACCAGTAATCCACATTTTGCAAGTTCTTGGCGGTGTACGCGCCGCTTAGGACTTTTTTAAGAATATCGGTGTAAATTTTTTCCCAGTGAACAATCTGCCCCGAAACCACCGTATCTGGTGCAAACTTGTACATTGGGCTGTAATGCCCAAAGCTCGGGATGCCTTTACGTCCAGCCACTTGTACCACCGTTGCGGTGTCTTCGGTGAAAGCAAGCACATCGTTGCCTTCGCTCATCAAGGCTTCGGCAGCTTCTTTGGCTTTGGCAGGGTCAAACCAAGCGTTAATCCATTTGACATTGACCACGGCTTTTGGGTTGGCTGCCCTTGCACCCAAAGCAAAAGCACTAATGTGGCGTTTAAGTTCTGGAATTGGGAAAGCAGCCACATAGCCAAGTTTACCAGTCTTAGACAATGCCCCAGCCATTAAACCATTTAAGTAATAGACTTCGTAAAAATCTGCCATGTAGGTCAGCATATTTGGCGCACGCTTGAAACCCGAAGCATGGGCAAAAATCACATCGGGGTACTTACCGGCTGCCTCGAGTGTTTGATCCATATAGCCAAAGCTGGTGGTAAAAATCACTTTGCAACCCTGAGAAACCAAACGATCTATTGTTGGTAGCGCGTTGCCTTCTGGAACACTCTCGACGTATTTGGTCTCGAGGTTTGGAATGGCTTTTTCGGTCAGTAACCGCCCTTGGTTATGGGCATATGTCCAACCAATATCGCCAATTGGTCCGATATAAGTAAAACAAGCCATGAGTTTCTTATCTTGTGCCGAAGCCATCATTGACACAGCCAAGGTAGCCGCCGCCAAACCAACCAGTGCTTTTTTCATACATCCTCCTGCTCCGTACTTTTGGAGCTTGGCGGTATTGTAACTTGTAAAAGCGCACAAGGTAAAGTGTACACTTGGCACAAATTTCAAAGACATTTTGCAGAAAAATGGGCATAATTGCTTGTGAGTAGTACCACATCATTTAGAAATTCTCTGGAATTTCCGAATTTGCTGTACTACGACAGAGAAACACCATCTTAGTGCGCTCAAGCAGAAGAGTGGAAACAAATTTGGACTTTGTTAAAAATATTTTCTTGACACAAAAACAACTTGAAACTACACTATTTGGTGTCATGGGAGGCACTTCACTCGTGTCTAAAATCTGCATTCACACCGCATCTATTCACGATTTATTCCCCAAAGTAGTAAAGTTTGTAAGCTCACTGTGGCGCGATATGCCAGCCGAACTTGCGGCATAAGTACAAATACCACTTTTGTTGTTAATTGAGAAATAGGAGTAGTATACAAAAGCAAACTAAGCAGTAATGGGTGTGCTTTGTACATTTGCCCTTTGGGAGTTAAAATGGAATTTAAGAATTATCTTTGGGCTGCATTTTTATGCGTTTTCTTAGCGGGACTGGCAGCGTGTCAACAAACCACGCCAAAAAATCCAGACCCTAATCAGATAACTCCCCAGTTTCGACTACAGTGGAGTTCTATACCACCCATTGACCAACGACTAAAATTCAACTATGCCCAGTGGAGAAATAACAACGAAATATATCTAGGTGGCAACAATGGAAGCCTATTCAATACAGATTCTTTTGCACTAAAAACCTTTGGACATGATAATTTTGATGAAGCTCATGGATTTAGCGGGGATTGGTATGCCACGTGGAATCCTCAAAAAACCGAGCTTTTATCTGGCGATTTTTGGTGGGGTGCAGAATCAATGAGTAATCCGTTACCAAATAACAATGGAGCAATACCAAGTTTGCTTAAAAGTATCATCAATGAAGACTATCAGAATGGATATAATAAAAGAACCAAAATAGCCAAGTGGAATACGGATGGGACATTAATATCAATTTGGGGATTTTGTAATACTTGTAAATTTTCCGTTTTAGATACCACGAGTATGACAGAGAAGTCTATGTTTGAAGGGTATAGATTCCAAGAATTTATATGGATTGATGAAAATAAAATTTTTGCACTTGTTAGCGATACAATAGATGACCAGTCCTACTATAAAATATTCAGTTACTCAGAACAATCAACTGTACTTTCAATCAAAGTTAAAGAGTTATTAGACACAAATAATTTACAGTCAAGCAGCATTCTTCGCCTAAGCCCAAATCGTCAAAAAGCACATATGTTTGGTTTAGACAAAGAAAATCAAGCAGTGATTCTGGTGCTTAATTCAAATAATCTTCAGTTGATACGAAAAATTAATATTGCACGTTATTCTGAAGGTCATTGGCTATCGGATGATAAAACCATGGCAATCAGTTCTCCAGATGGAACTATTGAAATCCTTGATACCGAAACAGGCGAATTTACCAGGAGAATTGAAAATTTTAAGAACTTAACGAATGATTCAAGAATTGGCTATTTTCAATTCAGCCCTAATCAGCATCTACTGATGGTTCTTAATTCAAGAGGGGAAGCCATTCTATACGATGCCCATACACTAGAAGAAGTATATTGTCACTACTGTATTGCAGATAAGCATTCTTCAAATGTATACCAGCTTAGTTTAAGTCAAGATCAGAAAAATCTTTTCAGTGTTGGGCGAGATGGTACGCTCAAAAACCATGATTACAAATATGGTGTGCTTCAATCAGCAAAGTCACTCGAGACAATGGCAATTTATTCGTTGGCACAATCAAACCAAAATACCTATGCCACCGCAGGCGAAGACAGCCTCATTCACCTTTGGGACAAGACAACCCAAGAAGAAATTGGCGCACTGACAGGACACACCTACACCATCCGAAATTTGGCTTGGAAACCAAACAGCACCACCCTTGCCAGCGCAGGCTGGGATGAAACTGTCCGCATCTGGAATACCCAAACCCAGACTTTAGAGCAGACCCACACCGATTATGTCAACGCCGTGCAGTACAACCCAAGCGGTACAACTTTAGCAAGTGCCAGCAGCGACGGAATGATTAAACTTCGCAACGCAGACACAGGACAAACCCTGCACACCCTGCAACCCCAAGACTCGAGCAGTGCTGTATTTACCATTGCTTACTCGAGCGATGGCGCACAACTTGCCAGTGGTAGCCTAGATCATCGGGTGCGAATCTGGGATACGACCACCCAAACCCTGACCAGCACCTTAAAAGGACATTTGGGCGCGGTGCGAACTCTTGTGTGGTTAAACCCAACTACACTTGCAACTGGCGGTATAGACGGCAGAATCATTGTTTGGGATGTGCCAAACCAAAAAATCCTGCTTGAGATTAAACCAGACCTTGGCGCAGTCTTTACCTTGACGGCGACCCAAGACGGCAAAACCATCTATGCAGGCTTTGACAGTGGCAACTTGGCGGCTTGGAAGGTGACACCATGAAACCGTTCAAATTCTTGGCGCTGCTGACTTTACTGATTGCCTGCGTCCAAACCCCCGAAAAACCACAGGCTCGAGCCTTCAAGACCTTGGGCAGTTTAGAAATCACATTGGATGGCACAGGGCAGGACAAAGCCAAATTCACCCGCGCTGGATTGCGCCCACAAAGCAGCAACCCGTTGCCCGAGAATGCTTTTGTCTTTACCCGCAAATTCTCGAGTAGCTTTGATATTGAAGGCAACAACGAGCGGTATATCAGCGCCACTTTCGAGGTCAAGAACAATTCAGATACAGCCGTCAATAACCTCAGTCTGGTGGCATATCACCAAGCAGGTAGCAGCCTTGGCGGCACAGCCATCAAAAACTTGGTCAATTTTGGCGGGTCAGAGATAGGCGACCCCAGTATTGCCCAGAGCATTTTCCCACTGCAAAGCCTAAAGCGAAACGGCTCAGAACTGGTGGTGGACTCTGAAAATGCTGATTTCCAAGGATTTAGCACCAATGAAGCAAGCAGCATTGGCGACAGCGCCCGAACCACAGGTGCGATTCGCAACCAAGATACGCCGCTCGAGTACGGCTTTGTGGCACGAAATGGCAGTTTGAGAACCATTGGCATTGGCGAAACAGGCATTGTTACCCTGACCTTGCGCTTTGCCCGCCCAAGCACCTCACAAGCAACCCCCTACCGTTTTGTGATGACCTTTGTAATGACCGAAGACAGCCTGACCCGAGTAACCCGTGGATTGAATGAAAGCACCCCCGAAGCCGAAACCCGAGCCGCACAACTGAGCGCAAACGAAATGATGCTGATTGGATACGACGGTGATACAAGTTCGAGCGCAAGTATGCTAACCAACCGCTTAGAAAACGCCAAAATTGGACTCGAGCCGACCTATTTGGTGACACCCAGCTTACTGATGCGCGATGTCCAGCCCAGTTCGGTCAAAAACGATACTGACAATACCGTGTTGATTCGCGGTATGAAATTCGATGCCAACACCAGCTTTTTTATACAAAGCACCAAACTCGAGGTGCAGAATTTGACTGAACGCGAAGCGCGGGTGATTGTGCCAAAAGGCTTTTTGCCCAGCAAATACGGAATTATGGCAGCCAACAACACGGGCAAACGCGCCACGCTTTACCCAGCCTTGACGATTGCCGCAGGTGAGCCACCTCGAGAACTCGATGTTTTTGACCACCCCAACAGCTTTATAGAGGGCTATGTGCTTGATTTTGAGACCAAGCAACCGATTGAAGGGGCGCGAATCAGCATTGCGGGACTCGAGACCACCTCAACCACCGATGGTTATTACTTTTTGCGTGGCGCACCAGCAGGCAGCCATGCGGTTAAAATCGAAAAGTTGCAACAAGTATTCAATTACGAAACAGGCAAATACGAACTTCAAGAAACCCACGAAACACTCTTTCGCAACGCCTTGGTCCCCACCAACTATCAAGGCACAATTACCCTTAAACTTGCCGAACTGGAGCGCAAAACTCTACACCCACAAACCATAGACTACCAAGGCGGCACGGTTTATGCCCAAGATGGCGCATTTTTGAAAATCCCAGTAGGCGCATTAAAACGACCAGTACCAATTCAATTTACCCACCTTCGCGCAGCAAGCACCCTGCCTGAGCTATCCCGCGATGGTAACTACTTGGCATTTGCCCATTTATCGCCAACGGGCTTGGTGTTTGAAAAACCCGCCACATTGTACTTACCACTGCAAACAGGAATACAAATAACGCTCAACACCCCAATTAATATTTTGTACTTTAATACGCTGCAAAACGCTTGGGTGGACGATATTACAAGCGGCAAAATCAGCCGAATCAATGGGCGGTACTATCTTGAGTACGAAATCAACCATTTTACGTGGATTGGTGGAACATGGTACGACGATCCTTTAACTGGTTGTGTGGTAGATAAAGACGGCAAGAAACTTCCAAACATCACCACTAATCGGGGCGTTACTGACGAATTTGGATATTTTTACGGCACATTAACGCAATCAGATGTAGGTAGAACCATACGAGCCTATGCAACACTTCCAGACGGAAGCTCCACCGAAACTGTGTCGCAATTTTACGATGGCAACGGGGCTGTTTCATTGCCTTGCATTGTTTATCAAACTGCAACGCCAAGCATCAAGCCACTTGTTGCAGAAGTGCTGGCAGATGACCAAGTTGCCCCATTTGGAGCGCCCACCCCTCGAGCCGCTGATAGTTCGCCAGAGGACTGTGTTTTTTCTAAACAACAACTCTGCACCACCGACGATGTACCGATTTTGGCAAGCCAAAAGTTAAAAGTGGTGTCTTATGACATCAAAAACTTTAAGGCAGGGCAAGTGATTGCCAAAACCATTCAGCTTTTCTTTCAAAACAAAAAAGTACCGCATTCGCTCAAAGCCATAGGCAATGACACCATGCGGGTATTTTATGTCCTGCCAGAACCACAAAAAGCCAATGGGCTACAGCGTTCGGTCAGTATTACTTTTCAGCGCAAAAAACCAGACAGCACCCTCGAGACCTTGGAGCGCACCCAAAGCATCAAAAGCATTGCCCAAATCAAAACCGCCAACTTAGCAGTCAATGTATTGCCAAACAATTTTGTCCCCGCCAATATCCAAACCCCCTTCAAAACCAAAGTCCCCCAAGGCGTACTCTGGATAGCTCGAGAACGCGACCTCGATGAAAATGGTCAAGTCAAAGTTTACGCAGAAGTTAAAGCCTACGATGCTTACGGTAAAGTCATCACCAGCATTACCACCAAAAACGCTGTCTACTTCTCCGACTTTAGCACTGGCAACAATGACAACACCCCAAACCGCGCTCTATTTATTAACGGTATTGCCATAGTTCCCCTCAAAATAACTCCAAGCAACAGCCCAAGGTCAGACCAAATTACTCGAGTCCTCCTTAACAAACTCTATGTCTCGAGCCTAGAACCCACAGACAATTCTGGTACAACTTCTCGAGCCATTGGTGGAGTTAGAACTTTGACTGTGCAACCAGAGAATTTTAGTGGCATTTACTCGAGTGAGGTGGCAGCCAAGAGTCCAAGTG
>JAYWHB010000035.1:0-1884 GCA_043777915.1 Deinococcales bacterium | reverse complement strand
GGAGGTGGTTGTCTATTTGTCATGAGAAACAAAGACTACACCTCCACTTTGTGTTGGTCACGTATCCCTACAAGTCAACCGACTTTTAACTATCTGTCATAAACGATTTGGATAATCGCCTCTGTCCGCCAATACCATCCATAATCTGTTCGATTGCACCTTGGTGGTCTTTTAGAATGTCTATCAGTGATGTGGCGCTTAAACTACTTTCCGATTGGTTACTTACTCGCCGAAGCGATTCCACTGCAAATCCGTATTCCACCAAAGTTTTAGTTATTCCTTCACTGACCTGATACAAACGCTCGAGAATTCCAGTTTCAATACTAAAACGCCGAATTAAACGAGTTCTAAATTCCGAGATGTTTTGTTGTTGCCATCTGGCTTTTACTTCAAACCAAACGTCAATTAAATTTGATATTGAGGTCAAGTCAATGTTTCTATCGGCTTGGTTTAGTGGTTCGATTCTATGCCACTGATATTTTATTTGAGGAATCTGCGACGACATACCTAAAGTCTACACGCTAAAACTCGAGTTCATGAATTATGCCTTGACTCGAGTCACAACAAAAAGCAGCATTGGTCAGTTCATCTTGATATGTATTCAAATATGTACTAAATTAAAGATAACGGCTCGAGTAGCAGAAAAAAAGGAGCGCATTTACTATGAAAAAACCAATCGTTAAAACCCAGAATGACATTCCTAAGAACATGACCGAACAACAAGCTCGAGTTTACTGGGATTCTCATACCATTACCCCTAGTCTACTGGCAGAACCACTCGAGTCAGACTTACAAGCCAAACTTAAAGCGGCTCGAGCCGAACGCAGCAGCCGTAACATTACAGTTAATGTTGCCAATGAACTCGAGCAGCGTTTACGGCATGTGGCGAATCTTAAAAAAGTGCCGTACCAGACTTTGCTTAAAGAATTTGTTCTCGAGAGATTATACGAAGAAGAAAAACGCCTTGGGATTATATAATTACATTTAGTTAATCGGCAGCAACAGCCATTTTCTTTTTGCTTTTGAGCTTAGGCAATGGCGCAATTTTAATCCCACTCTCGAGGATGGCTTTAACATACCGTGCAGTGTGGCTCGAGGGGTGCTGGGCAATGGTTTCAGGTGTGCCAACCACAACAATTTCTCCGCCCCTATCGCCGCCTTCAGGTCCTAAGTCCACCACCCAATCGGCGGTTTTAATCACATCCAAATTATGTTCGATCACCACCAGCGTGTTTCCTGCTTCTACCAGACGGTGCAGCACCTCGAGCAATTTGCGAACATCTTCAAAATGCAGTCCAGTCGTCGGTTCATCCAAAATATAAATGGTTTTGCCCGTGGCGCGTTTTGCCAGTTCCGAAGCCAGTTTAATCCGTTGGGCTTCGCCGCCCGATAAAGTCGTGCTGGGTTGCCCAAGTTTGACATAGGTTAAACCAACATCCACCAACAATTGCAATTTGCGGTTGATGGTTGGGATATTCTCAAAAAACTCAAGACCTTCTTCGATGGTCAAGTTCAGCACATCGGAAATACTTTTGCCTTTGAATTTGACCTCGAGCGTTTCTTTATTGTACCGCGCACTTTTGCAGACTTCACACGGCACGTAAATATCAGGCAGGAAATTCATTTCGATTTTGACCACACCATCACCGCCGCAAGCTTCGCAGCGTCCGCCTTTGACATTAAAACTAAAGCGTCCGGGTCCATAGCCACGTTTGCGGGCTTCGGCAGTGCGGGTAAAAAGGTCGCGGATGTCGGTAAAAACCCCAGTATAAGTGGCTGGATTACTGCGCGGCGTGCGTCCAATCGGGCTTTGGTCTATTTCGATGACTTTATCGAGATGCTCCAAACCATCTATGCGGCTGTAACTGCCGGGGTTGGTTTTGG
>JAYWHB010000034.1:0-1886 GCA_043777915.1 Deinococcales bacterium | reverse complement strand
GTGTGGGTTTGGCTCGAGTGAAGGTAAAATGCCCAAGCACCAGTGTCAGCAGTAAAACCAGTTCGTTGATGCCAAGTAAATACCCAAGGGCAGTCAAGGCAGCCAAAAGCATCAGGCTCGAGGTTTTCAGGGCTGGGCGCAGTAGTGCGTAAATTGCTTGGGCAACCACAGCAATCACCACAGGTTTGATGCCCGTTAAGATGCCTGTGCCGATGGGCGTTGTGCCGTACTGTTGGTACAGCCACGCAAAAAGCAAGGTGAGGCTGGCGGCAGGTAAAATAAAAGCAGCCCCGCCGAGCCATAATCCGCGCCAACCCGCTTTCTCGAGTGAAACGTGCATCACAAGTTCGGTGCTGTTTGGTCCGGGAATCAGGTTGACCAATCCCAAATAGTCTAAGAATTGTTGTTCGGTTATCCAAGCTCGTTTAACCACGACTTCTTGGTGCAGCATCGCAATGTGTGCCGCAGGTCCGCCGAAGGCAGTCAGCCCCAAGCGCAGCATTAAACCAATCACTTCTTGGAGCATTGTTGAGTTTAACAAAGTTGTGTCAGTGTTATGTGGGGTTAAGGTAGGAAAGTCGAAATTTCGGTAAAGCAACCAATTAAACACTCCACAAAAGCATTACTTCTTACTTTACTTATTTATCTAATGGCAAGCGTTTTTTCATGTTCAACGTGAACGTCCCGTACTGATTTTGAGGCAATAAATCCCGTATGACGCTTGTCTAACGCTCGTGTGACGCTTGATTGCTAAGGTCTGACTACATCACCCAAGCGCCTTGGTAAATCATCTGGTGGGTCTGGCGTTAATCACCTAGGAGAAACACAATGAATAAACAACGCTACGAACCCCCGAAACTCGAGGAATTCCAATATGGTCAAATCACGGCTGGGATTAGTTTACCGATTGGCACGAACAGCCTAGACCCTATGAACGATTTTCTGGATATTACGGAGGAATAATGAAACGTTTTATTCTTGGTTTACCAATTTTAGCCTTGGCATTTATGGCATGTCAGCAAACCCCAACTACCATTCCGAGTGTCAACCAACCAAAAGCCATTGGTCAACTCGAGCTTACTTTTGATTCAACATCTAGTAAAGCCACAGCGCGGATTCGTTCTGGTCTGCAAACCCAAGCAGTACAAACCTCGAGCAATGTCAGTTTTACCGCGCCAACTTCGCTGAGTGTTCTCAGCAATGCCTCTAAGCAGTACATCACCGCTCAGTTTAATGTTAATAATTTACTACCCAGCACAAGTTTAACTGATTTAACATTGATTGCTTATCAAAAGACTGGCAATATCGGTGGGACAGCCTTAAAGAATGTCTATAACTTTGGTGGCTCGAGTGTGTATGCCAACAATGACCCAACTGGTATTGCCTTTGCTCGAGGTGTCAAACCCAGTAATACACCAAGTAGTTTAGTTCCGTTCGTGGTCAATAATGTTGTTTCGGATGTCCAATTTTTTACTGAAAGCGAAGTAACTGCTCTGCAAACATCTGCCAATACCGCAAGTCAACTCAGTGTGGCGGGTGGGGAATACTTATTGCCTTATGGCTTTGTGGCTCGGAACAGCAGCACCTCAAGAACCTTAGCGGCTAATACCAATAATGCTGGTGTGGTGAACATCAGTATTGAAATTCCAAGCAGTAACTCGAGCAGTGCCACCACAGGCTACAGATTCACCATGACTTTCGTAATTTTTGATGCTCCAGTGGCAACAAGAGTCTCGGAGAGTTTACAAGAACAAGGCGCGAGTAGCGGAGCAAATACCCGAAAAACAGGTTTTGCTGCCACACAATTATTTGCGCTTGGTGGCTCGAGTTTACCAGCCAGTCAAATAAGCAATCGTGAATGTGTGCTTCGCAGTGCAGGACCCTCG
>JAYWHB010000033.1:0-5265 GCA_043777915.1 Deinococcales bacterium | reverse complement strand
ATAATATCTGGACGGCTTTTTACGGCTTGGTCGTGCCAGTCTAAGGGCGTAACTACACGGTAACGCTCGAGAAAATCCTTGAATTCTTGTTCTGAACCTTGCATCGCCTGCCCTCTCGAGTGAATTCTTCCCGCGCCATGACTGGCACTTTCTAAAGTGCTGATATTGCCTGTACCTGCCATGATGAACGAACTTGCGCCCATTGAACCCGGAATCAGAACAGGTTCGCCATAATAGGCAAAAGGCGTACCTTGCATGGTGTTGTAGCCTCGAGCCGAACGGCGCATTTGACAGCAGTGGGGCGGAAAATGCTTTTGAGACTGGTTTAGAAACATGGTTGCGCGGCTTAGCTTGAAAGGGTTTAGCTTACCCAAGCTCTAGCGCCAGATTTTCATGACTTGCCGCAAGCCTATTATCTTCCCCATGTGATACGCCGTATGAACTGCCAGAAACTCGAGACCATCGCGCCAGCTTGATTGTGGATACTCGGGTTCTGGTGCGTTTAACCAGCTTTCGTCCTTGGCTAACGCTGCTCCAGGTCACGCAAAGCAACCGTTAAAGCATTGGTGGAAACCCGAATCTCGAGCAAAGACAAAACCAACGAAATCAGCATCAGAATCAAACTCGAGGCAAATAAAGCAACAGCCATAGTCTCGAGTTTGAAAAGAATACCAAGCATCGCAGCCACACATAAAGCAAGACTGGCAACACCACCAGACTGCATCCACAAAATCAGGCGAATACGGTAACGCAAGGCTTTAATCTGCTCGAGAATATCGGTGTCGTGGTCTTTTTGGTAATCTCCGGATAAGCGCCGAATCAGCGCCGCTAGTGCCAGAAATCGGTTGGTGTACGCCAGCATCAACAATGAAATGGCGGGGAATAAAAGCGCTGGTGTGCCAAGTGATATTTCCATTTGGGGAGTATATTGGGTTCTATGCGAATTTTCTTGGTCTTGTTGGCTGGGTTTTTGTTGCTTGGGGTGCAGTCGCTTGGTCAAACAGCTTTGCCTGCTTTTATTGGAGCGCAGGGTTTTGGGGCGCTGGCGACTGGCGGACGCGGTGGGCGGGTGATTGCGGTCACAAATTTACGTGCCAGTGGTGCGGGTTCGCTGCAAGATGCCCTCAATCAAGCTGGGTCGCGGACGATTGTGTTTGGGGTATCTGGGGTCATAGAAGGTGTGCCAATTGTCAGCAGGGGCGATGTGACGATTGCTGGGCAAACCAGTCCAAATGGAATTACAGTACGCGGCTTACTGATTCAGGGTGATGAAGTCTGTGAAGCCGATGATTGCCCACTGCCTAAAATTGCGCCAAGCAACGTCATTGTGCGTTTTTTGCGTTCTCGAGCCACACTCGATGGTGATGGACTTCGTTTACACCGAGCCAAAAAAGTCATTGTTGACCATTTTTCGGTGGGCAATGCCAATGATGAAGCGGTACAAATTTCCTTCTCGAGCGACCTGACGATTCAAAACAGTTTGTTGGCAGAAACCCTTGGCGACCACAATGACCTCGGTGGGATGTTACTGAATTACGCCGACCCAAAACGCAATTTCCCACTGACCAGAATTTCCGTGCATCATAATGTTTGGACGCGGATTGGTGGACGAATTCCAGAGTTATCTCGAGAAAACCCAAGTGCTACTGGCAGCAGCATGGATATAGAAATTTCTAATAATATTTTTCATGACCATACTTTTCCGATCTGGTTTGGCAATACCTCCTTGGTCAATGCGCCCGAAAATGGCTACAACCGCGCTCCGATTTATTACCGTGCCAATCTGATTGGTAATTATTCTTTGCAAAACCCAAATAACAGTACCAGTGTGGGGTTAATCACGCTCGAGGGGGCTGGAAATCCAGACACGGGTTATTTACCTGCTAACACCCCAAGCCAGTTTTTTTTACAAGATAACCAAACCAATTTGACGGCGGCTCGAGACTGGCAACTAGTGTATTGTTGCAATGATTTCCGCGATGCGATGCGTGACAAGACCATGCCTTTTGTCAGTACCAAACCGTCTTGGGCGGCTGTTCAGCGTCTTGGTTTTCCAAGTATCAGTTACACACCTGTTGGGCAGTTACTCGAGTACAGCCGTAAAAATGTCGGGATGCGTCCGTGGGATGCTTTTGATACTCGAGTGATGCAATTTGTGGTCAGTAATCGTTTTGACACGACCTCACGCAGCATAAACCCCGCCAAT
Source organism: Deinococcales bacterium (assembly GCA_043777915.1). Lineage (GTDB taxonomy): Bacteria > Deinococcota > Deinococci > Deinococcales > JAAFIG01 > JAAFIG01. The sequence continues at coordinate 3,059 of JAYWHB010000033.1, read as the reverse complement.
GATGCCTTAAAAACAGTTTCGGCTTTGGCTGCCCCTAAAGACACCGATACCGATGGCATGGCGGACGCTTGGGAAGTGCAGAACGGCTTAAATCCTCGAGTGGCTGACCAAAACGGGATACAGTTATCACCAAAAATTTTGGGTGTGGCTGGGTACACCAATCTCGAGGTGTATTTGGAGAGCCTAACCAAGAATCGTTAAAGCTCAGTGCGTACTTGCCAGAGTTCCGGGAACAAGACAATCTCGAGGGCGCGGCGTAAGTAGGGTACACCAGCCGTGCCACCCGAACCAGTCTTAAAGCCAATCACCCGTTCGACGGTTATCAGGTGGTTAAATCGCCAGCGCCTAAAATTATCTTCAACATCAATCAGTTTTTCGGCTAAAGCATAGAGTTCCCAGTGCTTGGTGGTGTTGCGGTAAACCTCGAGCCACGCATCACGCACAATTTCGGATGGTTCATAAGGCTGGGCGTAATCGCGCTCGAGAATTTCTGTGGGGATTTTCAATCCAGCTTGGTGCAGTAATCGCAAGCTCAGGTCGTAAATGCTTGGGGCATTGAGGGCATTCTCGAGCAGTGCAAAATGTTCGGCGTGTTCGGCATGTGGACGCATCATAAAGGCATTTTTATTGCCGAACAAAAATTCGATTAAGCGGTACTGATGACTTTGGAAACCACTGGCTTGTCCAAAACTGCTTCTAAAAACAAGATAATCGCTTGGGGTCATGGTTTTTAGCACTTCCCAAGCACTTGCCATCTGTTCTTGCGCTCTGGAGACTCGAGCCAGCATTTTCATAGCTGGGTCAATACTGCCTTTTTCGAGGTGCTGCATGGCACTGGTTAATTCATGGACAATCAGTTTCATCCAGAGTTCTTGAACATGATGAATGATAATAAACAGCGGTTCGTCGTGGGCATCGGTCAGGCATTCTCCAGCGCTCAACAACTGCTCGAGTTTGAGGTAACTGGTGTAAGAAAAACCAGTTTTGAAATCGGTATGGGCATTCTTAAAAGTGTCATTCATTGGCTTATCTTAAACCTTCAGAAGCGTTTACAGAGTCTGATAGACTATGCCATGCCCAAACTTCTTGTCTTTGGTGAAGCCCTGATAGACCTTAAAGCCAAATCTGCTCTCGAGTTTGAAGGATTCGTCGGTGGTTCACCCTTAAATGTTGCCTTAGCCGCCGCTCGGCTTGGCTTGCCAAGTGCCTTAGCAACTCGAGTCAGCACCGACTTTTTTGGACAAGAAATTATGAATCTACTGGGGCAGAACGCGGTTCAAACCGATTTCTTAGAACGCGGTGATGAACCGAGTACACTGGCATTTGTACGAATCGAAAACGGACAACCAAATTATAGTTTTCGCTTTGCTGGTACAAGTTTTCTCGAGTACCAAGCCAAAAAATCTTTACCTAAAGACCTAGAAGCGGTGCATATTGGCAGTATTTTTGTGTTGTTCCCAGAACTAGCGGCGCGTACTTTTGCGGTCATGGGTGGCTTTAGCGGCTTAAAGCATTATGATATTAACGCCCGTCCAGCCATCGAAAGCAACCCTGATAAGTACCGTGCAACCTTACCCCGAGCCTTAGAACGCAGTGATTGGGTCAAATGCTCACGTGAAGATTTTGAATTCTTGTATCCAAACACCTCAGAAACCGATTTTGCTGCTTCAATTCTAGGGAATGCTGCCGTTGTGGTGGTCACAGATGGTGGAGAAGGCGCACGGCTGTACCGCAAAAATCAAGCGGTACTCGAGGTCAAAACCCCTAAAGTACAAGTGGTGGATACGGTTGGTGCAGGGGACACGTTTAGTGGTGCAACGATTCAACAATTGCTCGCTATGCAACTCCAAAATCGTGCTGCTCTCGAGAATGCCAGCCATGAAACATTGACCAGCGTGATTGAATTTGCGGCTCGTGCAGCTGCCTTAAATTGCACCAAAGCAGGTTGCAACCCACCAAGACTCGAGGAAATGATTTAACGAATTTCATCGGCGGCACGTTGACCACTTTGTAATGCTCCATGAACGGTTGCCAAATGCACCCGAGAAGTGGCTTCGCCAGCAAAATGCAGTCTGCCAATTGGGGCGGCTAAGGCAGCAATATCGGCGGGTGTGCTGCCCGCTTGCAGGCTCGAGTAACTGCCCCAAGTAAACGGGTCGTTGCTCCATCGCGTTAAAAGACTGGCGCTAGGCTCTGGGATTTTACCAAACATGGTTCTCAGGGTTTGCAGCGCACTCGAGACCACAATACTTTCGTTTTGTTTAGCAAAGCCTCGAGCCGTACCACCTGCATTAAACATCGCCAGCACAGGTTCGCCAATCACCCCACTTAAATCATAGGTTTCTGCCCATTGCCCACGGGTCTGCCCAATAAAAGCGATTAAGTCGGCTTCGGCATCTGCCCAAAAATTCTTAGGGAAACGTAAAATCGTTTTATCCAGCACCCCAAAACCGAGGTTGCTAATGGCTCGGGTTTTAGCGGTGGGTAATTCTGGAATAAATTTTATTGCGCCGCGTTTTAGCACCCCAAGCGGTACGGTGATAATTGCCTCAAACGCTTCAAACACACCTTGGTTGGTACTGATTTTCACACCACCAGAATTGTACTCAACACTCGAGACAATTGTTTCAAAACGAATCTCTAAGCCTCGAGCCAGAATTTGTGGGATTTGACTGTAGCCTTTTTGAATAATGAGGTCGTCGCCTTGGTCTTCTTCAGAATCATCGTAAAACCGAGTGGATAGATTTTCGACATCTTCGCCGTATTCATGTTCGATATTGGCATTGATGCTGTACTCGAGATTTCTGTCCTGCATGGCATTTAAGCGCAGACTAGGTTTCACGGTGTTAATCGTGCTGCGTAAACTCTGACTCGAGTCATCGCGGCTTGGATGATTATCTATTCGTTCGGTCAGGTCTTCAAAATGCCTTTCGATTTCTTGTTCAAGTCGCGCAGAAATTTCGCCCTGTTCAGTAAAAGTTGTGACCCGTTCAAAATCGGTGATTTTGGTGCTGAGGTTATTTTGTTTTGCCAGCGTTGCAATCGGATTATTTTTTGTG
>JAYWHB010000032.1:0-1894 GCA_043777915.1 Deinococcales bacterium | reverse complement strand
TCCTGCTCCACTGACATTTGGAGTTGGTACGACATATTCTGTATAAAAACCTGGTGGTCTAGGTGGTAAACTAGGTGACGAAATATTTGCGTATGGTTGACCATCCTGGGGATAAATTTTATTTCCAGCTTGAATATTGGTAAGTGTGGGTTGTAAATCAACATCCATGGTAACCCTTGAAGAACCAGTACCGACCTGAACTTTTTGTCCTTGTAGGTAATTTAATGGACTACCATCTCGAGTATTTCTATTTTGAGCTACTCTGGCATCAACTACATCTGGATTATTTGGGTCTCCTACTATGCAAGGTCTACCACCACTTGGCGTGTTATGAACTAGCCATTGTCCATCACCTACAAAGAACGTATGGTCTTTCTCAACTGTTAAATTGTACATCTTTTGCGATTTGACTTCAAAACTAACACTCTTAACAATTCCAGTTTCACCATTTGCGCGACGTAACCAATTGCCATTTTCGAGTTCACCAGCATTAACCCAGATTCCATTTGAGTTTTTATTTGGCTCGAGAAGTGCAAAGAACGGGTGTTCTGGTGTAGTCGTTATCGTCTCGAGTTTCTTATCGCTTGTCTCGAGTTTCAGGGTCACAATAATCGGGTCAGTATGTTCATGCGTAGCCGTAACTTCTTGCGAACTCTCGAGTTTAGTCTGTTCGTTATTGGCTAGGACTTGTGTGCCAATTGCAATACTCGAGATAGCAACCGCAGTAATAACGGTTTTAGCAATGGTTTTGGTTTTCTTGAGAACTGATTTGGCTTTCTCGGTAAGGTTGTTAGCGGCTCGAGTTACCCAAACTTTGGTATCGGCACTAAAACTATTCTTACAATTTACTGATCTACTCGTTCTTGAAATTCTGCCTTTGAAAGCATCTCCAATTCGAGTACCAACCCAAGCTCCAGCTTCCATCATTGCAGGAGCAACCCAACCAGATAAATTCTTACGGTCTAAATACCGAGCAGCAGCCGTAAAATTATCGAGTTTAGGTAGTCGCCATTCTCCAGTGTAACTATACCGAATTAACCTATCCCACAGGTCTTGAACTGGTCCTGTTTTAGCATTATTATCTTTCACCAACCCTGCTGCATGATCAAGGTAATTAACCACTCCTTGAGGATCACCATTAAGTATTAAAATGTTTAAAGCAAGATTGTACCGTAATCGTTCTTCAGGACTTAAATTCTTATCCCCAGCAGTGGCATTATTGATGATTTGCACCGATACAAAAGCAGGGCGACCACCAAACGTACCAGGACCTAAACGATCTAATTCTCGCTTAGCAGTACGCGCATTAAAACGTCCGAAAATAGAAGCAAGTTGAGTTTTTTGAGTTTCCGTAAGTTGTGCCATTGCTTCATTTTGTCGTCTAATCAAATCTTCAAATGCTCCTCTTAATCCAGAATTTTTTAATTCAGCTTCGGTTTCATCATCAACAAAGTATAAATCATCAACCCAGAATGAAAATGCACCAATTTGTAATTGACCACCAACAATGTTCATTGGTTTGGTAGACACACCTATAGGCGGCTTAACGGTAATTGGATTAACAGGCACACTCGAGACTGGTGCAATCACACTCACCGCACTACTCGAGCCAACAATCGGCGGGGTCACTTGATTAGGAGCAGTTACCGCTATTGGATTTATAACAGGCACACTCGAGGAAAGCGGACTTTGCACACTGGTTGGGTTGACGGCACTCGAGACTGCGTTTGGCAAGGTATTGACAGGGGCTGGTAGAGGGATTGGTTGGGCTGGACTCGAGACGGCTGGGCTTGGATTGCTCGAGGGGGCTGGGGTTGTCGTGCCGATTGGTGGTGTGGTCAGGTTTGTTTGTTTGGATGGGATGGTTGGACTCGAGAGGGTTGTGCTTGGGTTG
>JAYWHB010000031.1:0-5278 GCA_043777915.1 Deinococcales bacterium | reverse complement strand
ATACTGACCCAAGTACAGATGCCAGTTGTACGTCATCTGGGACGCTTTATTTTTGCCCTAATTCTGGACAAAAGAAAATTAACACGACTGTCATTGTTCTCTCGAGCGGGGGTACAAAAAAATCTTTTGCTTTTGATGATGCCAATAATGCTCTGCGGGATGCAATCAACAACGGAAAAATCTGGCTAGGTATCGAAGTCACCAGTGGTGCAGCCGTTGGTTTGAACCTCAAATTATCTGAATTGCTTTCGATTGTGACATTGCTTTAAATACCCCCTCAAAGTGTTTTGGGAAAAACTTGCGACTAACCCTGCACGTCAGCGAATCTGCACGTCAGCAGCCGTGCTACCTCACCAAATGGAAACTGCTCCGACTCGAGACCGCCGGGTGTGACCACCCACAAGACTGGAATACTTGGCAACAAAGACGGAAAATCGCCAAAGCCATCGGTTAAGTAAACCGCTACACTGTTCTCGAGCGACAACGTTTCTAGGTGCTTAAAAAACGGCTGAAAATCTGTACCACCACCACCGATTGGGTCGAGCCATTCATTCTCGAGGTCAAAGCCACCATAAAGGGCTGCATCGGCATAAAAAACCTGAATTTTAGCTTGCGGATAGGCTCGAGAAATCCCGCGAAGTTCATTCATAAAACTTTGCATTTGCGCGTCCTCGACACTCCCAGAGGTATCAATACACGCAAAAACCCGCACCGATTCAGAATCCAGTGCCTCGAGATACTGACGCTGATACAAAAAACGGCGGTCAAAATGGGTAAAATCGGTTGGGGTACGGGTCAAAAAACGCCACAGCAAGGTTTTCCAATCGAGTTGGGCATTTTCTAATGCACCAATTGCCCGCAATAACCCTGATGGCAAATCGCCTTTTTGTTGCCCACGCGCCACACCAGCCGCTTGTGCCAACGCCTCCTTCCAATGCCGCTCGAGTTCCTTGGCTTGGGCTTCTCGCAGTACCCCAGAAGCGGGTTTAGCACCAGATTCGGCTGGCTCGAGTAAATCTGGGTTCTCGAGTTCACGCGGGGCTTGTTTGGCAAGAATCGCGTAAACTTCTTCGACACTGTACTTTTGCAAGTCTGGGTCGTGAATTGTGCCTTCGGGTAAGCTAAAACCACTTTGGTCAAGGATGCCATTAACCACAATATCGGCGGCGATATTAAAACCTTTTGGGTTACGCCACGCCCGTCGCGTGACGTGCAGCAGTGCTGCATGTAGTAACTCATGCAGCAGCACCCCATCTACTTGATCAACTGGTAAGGACTCGAGAAATTCTGGATTATAAATCACTTCGCGCCCGTCAGTTGCCGCCGTGGGATGAGTTGGGTCGGCTCGGAAGGTCGCAAAAAGCGCGAGGGTAGCAAGGAATGGGCTTTTGCCGCGTAAGCGCAGTAAACTGCCTCGGACACGTTGTTCGGCAGTCATGGGGAGACCTCGGAAAAGATGCAATTGGTCACGAACTCCCCCCGCCTGCGGCGACCCCCTCCATGAGGGGGTTTAAGGTCAAAGGCTGGGCTTTTTTCGCCTCGAGTTTTTGCTGAGCCGTAGAACGTACTGTTCGGTGTGCATCTTGACTTAACTGCTCGAGAATAAACGGTGGAGTGCTTGGGTTATTTGCTACGGCTAAACGCTCGCGCCACTCGAGACTATTGGCATTTTTGCGTTTACCAAGTTCCGAGATTCTGGTACTTAAAGATAAAGCAAAAATACGATTGAGTTTACTGGAACGTAAACTTTCATCGAGAATTAAACGCTGGGCAGTGCTGCGTAGATTTGGCTCGAGACGCGGGTGACTAAGGGCAGTCCGACGCACCAAAATATCGGTGTCCTGCATTAAAACCCTGAGCATTTCTGGGGTGACATGGGGGTGTTTAGCAATTTCGGCGCGAACATCACGGTCTGAATCAAAGAGTAATTGCTCGAGGTGTTGTGTGGTGCAGTGAAGGTTACGAAGCGCATTTTGCCGCACTTGCCATGCTTCATGGGTTAAATGCTGTTCTAAATTCTCTAAGAAAACATTGTTTGGGAGGTGCTGCATCACAAAAGGAATTTGGCTACTGCGTAACTGCTCGAGTTCAACTGGTTCTAAGGGTGTTCTGGTCTCGAGTTTACGGCGCAGGGTTAAGAACTTGGGTTCGATGCAGTCCAGTACAGCTTCATCATCATCCCAACACAAAATTTCGTGTGCCACACCACGTTGCGCCACGGCGATTCTCACTGCCGAATCGGAGTCGGTGGCTAAGGCGCTTAGCATGGTTTCAGAGGTATTTGGATGACACGCCACGGCTTGACGCACATCACGGTCATCATCCAAAGCCAGTTTCTCGAGCAGTGCTACAGGTAAACTCGGATTACCGACCAACGCCAAACGAATCTTAAAATCGGTCTGACTTAAAAACCAGGTCATGATTTCTGTACCGAGGTTGATGTGACCAGCCACCAGACGCTTGGCGAGGTCGTTGCCGCGCCGTGCCACAAACTCGAGCCAACTGGCACTTAAATTCAAATCCCGTGCTTCCAATTGCTTTAAGACCTGCGGTAAACGCAATTCTACCCCCAAGGCATAGAGTGCCACCAGTGGATTGGCATTAGCATTGCGAACAGTGGCTTCACGCACATCTACGTCGGAATCTTGGGCAAGGAGTTCGAGCATCAGATTCGGACAACGCGGATGGGCGGCGACATTGCGCCGCACTTGCCAATTGGAATTTTTACCAAGAAGCTCGAGTAGTGACTTGGATAAACCTAAATGGGCAGATACGCCCTCCAACACTCGAGAATCGGTATGCTCTGCCAGTTGCACCAGCACCGCATCTGGTAAATTTGCACGATTGAGCAGTGCCAGTACCACATCCACATCGGAATCTTGTGCCAGAACCTCGAGTAAACGTTGTGAAGAATGCGGATTTTTTGCCACGGCTGCCCGAACACTTGAAACTTCGTTTTTGGCAAAGGTCTCGAGTAAATTTGCACCAGCATTGGGATGTGCCGCCGCCAATGCCGCCATCCAAAGTGGTAAGGACTCGAGTTCTAAGAGGGTTGGGTCTTTTTGCTCCAAGCGATTCAGTAAGCGCACTGTCGCTTGCGGGGCATTGGGACTGGCTCGAGCCGCCAAATGCACGGCTTCGTATGAATCCGACAGTAAAAGCTCTAAAATACTGGGGCTGCTGCTTGGATTATTTGCCACAGCCTCACGCACATCACGGTCATAATCTACGGCTAAACGCGCCAAAACTGGCACAGGGGTTTTAATATGCCCCGCCACCAATTGCCGCACTTGCCAGTCATCATCTGTAGATAACTGCTTTAATAACTTTTTCGAGATGGTGCTGTGCTGCGCCGCCAAACGTCTTGCTTTGGCTTTTCCTAAAGCCAATTTATTCAAATCTTTAGGGTTGCGTAGCGCCAAATTCTGGGCTTCTTGAACAAATACCGAAATCCCACGCTGCTGTGCCACACCAGCCACCGATTCTTCTTCATCAAGCGCCAAGGACTCGAGAATGCTGGGCGAAACATCCAAGCGCTGCGCTACTAGCGCCCGTAATTCCGAATCAAAATCGGCGGCTAAAACTGCAAAAATATCTGTGTCCATCGGCAAGCCAGCCACTAGCGCATCCTTAAATAATTCATTGTTGCGTTCAACATCTTGTAAAGGCAGTAATTCAGCGTTGTTTGTATTTGCCACATGACCCAGCAACGCATCGTTGACTCGAGTATCCGAACGAATAAACCAATCATCTAAAATTTTTGTTTCGAGAAGGGGATTTCGCAGTGCCGCCAATTGCGAATCCACCCCTAAGCGCCCAGCCGTCTCGAGCCAGCCCGACGGACAAGCGCGACTGCCCAGCAAAGCAAAACGAGCAAAATCTGGCAATTCTTCAAACCACGCTGGATTTAAGAAACGCAACCACTCGAGCAGAGGATTTTCAAGCACCGCTTCTGGGTAAAGGGCGGCTAAACGCGGCATTAAAAACTCTGGGATATTTGGATTTTTTGCTACTGCCAGCCGCACCGATTTATCTTTACTCAACACCAACTTCTCGAGTGTTTTCGGGTCAGTATTCGGGTTTTGTGCCAAATCAAAATCGGTCATTACGCCCCTGTTAAATCATTGATTTCCTTCAAGAATTCTTTCAAGCGCGGGGCTGACTCGACCAAACCGACCAGTGTTCCCAACTGTCCAGCCGCCCTGATTTTGGTTAGCGCATCCAAGGCAAAAAAATGTACCCATTCAACCTCGGCTTTGTCCACCAACCACCCAAAGGCATTCAGCACTTGCTGTACACCATTAGCCCTTGCCGCTAAGCCAATCGTGACGGCGTACCGCGCACTCGGTTCAAGTGGGACCTCGAGGTGTGTTGCGCCGGCTAAAATCGCATCTATTTCGGGCAAGCTCGAGTAAATCCGTTCAAATGCCCTAAATTCGGCTTCGGTTGCTTCGCCCACGGCTGGGGCGATTGGTAAACCAGCCGATATGAGTTTAGAAGCCATTTCCCAACTGCGTGGACTCGCCCAAGCTGGACGAGCATTGTCTGGGGCATGAAGTAAATTTGGTCTGAATGCCAAAAATGCAATGATGCGTTCGTTTAAGTTTTTTTCTAAGGCATAGCGCTTAAAACTTTCTAAATCGGCGTTCATCTCGAGATGCAAAAAGCGGTTTGCCAAAGGCGCTGGCATTTCAAAAACACTGGCTCGGTCTTCACGCCGATTGCCCGCCGCCCAGACAAACCAACCGTCAGGCAGGGTGTACGACCCTACCGCCCTATCCAAGATAAGTTGCTGGGCAATTCCTTGCATTGTGGGTGCTGCCATATTCAGTTCATCAAGAAAAAAAATACCCGAACCAGAAGTTGGCAAAAACTCTGGCGGAAACCATTTGGCAGTGCCATCTTCTGCCACTGGCAGCCCACGCAAATCGGTGGGTGCAAGTTGCGAAAGCCGCACATCCACAAAATCCAAACCGTGGGCTTTTGCCACTTGCTGCACAATACTGCTCTTACCAATCCCCGGAGCGCCCCAAAGCATCACCGCGAGTTTTACATTGTTGATGATTAACTGATTCAAAAAGCCTTGCAGCTCGAGTGCGGTCATGATTTCTCCTAAAATTCGCGCCATAGTACGAATTGGACAAGGCTACGGTGTGGTTTAGAATACATTGTAATTGATGTTATCACCTGTGATACTATAAACCTATGGGAAAACTCGAGAAGATGCTAGTCAAATTCCGAGGTTTACCGCCAGAAATACGTTTTTCAGATGTGGCAT
>JAYWHB010000030.1:0-5282 GCA_043777915.1 Deinococcales bacterium | reverse complement strand
CAAGCAGTAACAGGGCTTGCATATCATCAAATTTTTCAAGGACAGGTGGTTTCAAGTTATCACCAAAAATAGCGATATTAACAGTTTGACGCTCCATTTGACTTAAGCGAATGAGGTTGTGCTGCTCGAGTTGGGTAATGAAATCTGGGACGAGTTTCTCGGCATTTGGTAAAACTGGTTGCAATTGCTCCAAGGTCTTTTCAAGTGAATGATGTGCAGTGACCAAAGTCCAAATTGCGGCTGCACTTTCACGCAAACTAAAGTACAAACCAGCCTCAAAGTCAATCACCATCACTTCATTATCGAGCGTTTCAGCCGCGATTTTAGGGGTGTTCAGTTCATAAATGTTTTCCATATTGCCTCATGAGATACGTTTGAGATAACCACCTGAATTAAAACTAAGTAAGAATTTTTCTCGAGTCATATCTACCATAAATTCTGGGTGGGTGATTAAAAATTCTTTGAGTGCATCGCTTGGATTTGGTCCAAAATCGTCATACATTGGGTTTTTGGACATGTGGGTATCTTCAACGATTAAATAACTGTTCTGTGTAACAAAAGGTGCAAATAATTCCATTTCTTGCAACACATGATTTTTGTGATGATCTGAATCCAAGATAACCAAGCGTTTCGTGGACTGATCGGCGTTAAACACAGAATTTACCAAAGTGACATCGGTACTTGAACCATGTAAATAAGTGATTCTTGGGTGCTGTGGACGAGGTAATTTTTGAATATCAATCGAAACAATTCTTCCATGACCAACCAAATCAAGCATATGGGCAATAAACAATGTGCTGCCCCCCAGAAAAGTACCTGTTTCAACAATTAAATCGGGTTTGATTTCCTGAATGATTTCTTGGTAAATCCATAAATCCTGAGGCAACTTAAAACAAGGCACGTTCATCCAACGGGTTTGACGAAGAATCAGTGATTCGTTGGGTGTTGCTGTCATGTACAATCTGTAAAAATCATCAATAATGGTTTGCTGTTCATTTTGCATCTCACACCTTCTTTGTTAAGCCGATTCTACCTAGAAAAGAGTTTTTGATAAAAACCCTTAGCTCGAGATACCAAAAAACTTTTCGCTCGAGCCAATTGCCAACGAATTTCGCCTTGCCAATTGTTTTTAACCATTTTTTCCACATCATCTTGGGGTTGATAGCCAAGAATGTCTCGTGTCATGGTTAAACTCAGTTTCTTCCCTTTTTGCGCTGAAACACCATGAACCATCAAAAAATGCTCTGTGGTGGTTAGGCACAATTCAATCAATTGTCCTAAATCCTTAGCAGTGATACCATAGGGTATGTTACTTGGGTCTAAACGCATTTGATAAGGTTCAAATACCGCCCCAAGTCGAACACAAATCACCGATAATGTCTGGTCATAACTATGCACTCGAGCTAAAGCTTCAGCAAAGGCTTTGCTTGCCCCATAAAAATTGGTTGGATAAGGCGCGTCAGACTCAAGAATTGGTTGGTGTAAATGCCCCCAAACAGCTTGGACACTGCTGATCAGAATCACACGACGGCACTTAGCAGCTTTAGCCGCCAATAAAACGTGTTGCACTCCAACGATATTGGGCGCGATTTGGCTTTCCCAAGCTGCGTCAAAAGCAATAGCCCCAAGATGCAACACACTATCCACACCTCGGCAAAGTTCAAGCATGGCAGAATAATCCTCGAGTTGGGCTTTTACAAATGGCTGAAGTGGTGTTTTTGGTTCTCGAGCATCGGTAAAAATGAGTTCGTATTCGGATTGCAAGTATGGAATCAGTAATCTAGCAACTTTTCCGGCTGCTCCTGTAATCAGTACCCGTTTCACCTGATCGAGTGTACAATTTTTTATGCGTTCAATGGCTTTGGTTAGGTCTATTATCAAGCAACTTAGGCAGTACCAAAAAATTTAGACGGAAACCCAAGTCAAAAAAACAACTTTTAGGCAGTTAAGGATGTTCTACCAACCTTAAACCAAACTTTTGATTTGATCTAAGTACATCCCTGAAATGTTTTAGAGTTTTGTTCCTAAAACATTTCCGACTAAAAGGAGTATTGATTTATTCCTCGAGCAAATAGCAGGGCGATTTGTGTTGCTTCACAAAGATTATCAAGTCATGCTTCAAAAAAGAGGCAGCTAGTCATGCTGCCTCTTGATTCAAATTTCTAATCCAGAAAATCGCGTAATTTGCGGGTACGAGATTCATGGTACTTGAGTTTACGCAAGGCTTTGTTTTCGATTTGACGAATCCGTTCACGGGTGACATTAAAATATTGCCCAACTTCCTCGAGTGTATGTTCGCGTCCGTCTATCAAGCCCTTACGCAGCTTTAAGACCATCGCTTCACGTTCGGTCAGTTTAGCCAGTGCCTTCTCGAGTTCTTCGGACAACAAACTCTTGGCGGCGTTGTCCACGGGTGTGTCGAGGTTGTCATCGGGGATAAAATCACCGTAGAAGCTGTCTTTCTCGTCACCAATTGGGGTCTCGAGCGACACAGGTTCTTGGGAAACTTTCAGAACTTCCTCGACTTTTTCGGCATTCCAACCCGGTCCCATCTGCTCAGCAATTTCTTCAAAGCTCGGTTCACGGCTTAGTTCTTGTTGCAATTGTCTAGCGGTACGGGTCAGTTTGTTGATTGTTTCGACCATATGAACCGGAATACGAATGGTTCTGGCTTGGTCGGCAATTGCACGGTTGATGGCTTGACGAATCCACCATGTTGCATAGGTGCTAAATTTATAGCGGCGTTTGTACTCGAATTTCTCGACCGCACGGATTAAGCCCTGGTTGCCTTCTTGGATTAAATCCAAAAAGCTCATGCCACGACCTGTGTATTTTTTGGCGATACTCACAACCAGACGTAAATTGGCTTCGATTAAATGCTGACGGGCAGCATCGCCATCTTGACCTTTGCGTTTTAGGGTACGACGGGCGCGTTCTTCGGCATCGTCAGGCAATTCGGCAAAGGCTTTTTTGGCTTCTTCGCCTTCTTCAACGCGGCGGGCAAGGTCAATTTCTTCTTCTAGGGTCAGCAAAGAAACCCGCCCGATTTCGTGCAGGTATTGACGCACTGGGTCGTTGGTGCTTAAACGCCCTGTTTCTTCGGCAACGCGGTTTTCTAAGTCTTCTTCTTTTTCGCCTTCTTCGTCAAAAGCCCCTTCCAAACCAGCTTCGTCGTCCATCTCGAGTTCTTCATCATCGGCTAAATCTTCGATAAAAATACTTTCGGACTGGAGATACTGCATCAGGTCATCAAATTCATCGGTCTCGTCTGGGTTTAAGCCCAGTTCACGCAAGGCTTTGCCAAGGGCATCGGCAGCATCGGCGCTGTTGAGCATTCCGTCTTTTTTGCCCTTTTTAACAAGGTCTTTAATCGCGTCAGTCTCGACCCAAGCACGTTTTTTAGCACCAGACTTTGCACCCGCTTCGGCTGGTTTTGCAGCACTGGTTTTTGAACCTGATTTTGCGGCGCTAACGGCAGTTACTTTGGCTTCTGGTTTTTTTGTGACAAGGGCTTTTTCTGTGGTTTTTGCGACTGGTTTTACAGCCACGGGTGAAACTGTTTTGGCTTCTGGTTTTCGAGCCACGGGTTTTTTGCTTACGACGGGTTGCGGTTCGGACTGAACAACTGTTTTAGGGGATGATTTGCTCATAGAAGTAGATGTTGGATTCACTTTCTTGGTCTGAGTGGGTGGTGTAACAGCGACTGGTTTCGCGGTACTTTGGGGTTTGGTACTCGAGGCTGGTTTTGCAGGGGTTTCTGAGGCACTGGTTTTGGCAACTGGTTTTGCCGTGGTCGCCCCAACTGCCTTTGCGGAAGTTGCACTGACTGCTTTAGAATCTGGTTTTGCCTTTGCCATCTATCCCCCTGACTCGACATCAACTCGAGTTTATGAACGAACCAATATTTACGAACTGCTGCCTGAAAAGTTTCACATGGCAAACTCGGCTTTAGAGCATAACACCCTAAGCCGATAAAAATTGTCTCCCCTGCCAAAGGGATGTAGAGTGTACGCAGTCACACTCAAACTGTCAAGTGGAAAAAGGAAATCTATGCGAATAGCGTTAATCTCAAGTGAAGTTCACCCATATTCCAAGTCTGGTGGTCTTGCCGATGTTGCCTCGAGCCTACCGATAGCCCTCGCCCAAATGGGACACGAAGTTATTGTGGTTTCACCTTGGTACAAAACCCTAAAAAATGTCACACCCTATTATTTGTGGGATGTCGAAGCACCGTTATTAAGCAGCAAAATGGGTGTGGCGGACACCTTAGCGCATGGGGTGCGCTGGGTTTTTATTGGCGGCAATCTGTTTGACCGTGATGCCTATTACGGTTACTCAGATGATGTCTACCGCTTTGCCCAGTTTTGTATGGCTGTACCGCATGTGCTGCATGGGCTGCATTTTTTTCCAGATGTCTACCACTTAAATGATTGGCAATCTGGGTTACTTGCGCCGTTGTTGCGTTTTGGCAATGTGCCAGATGCTCAGCGCCGTGCTAAAACCGTACTGACGATTCATAATTTGGCATTTCATGGGCGTTGGAATCTCGAGGATGTGCGCGGTTGGACGGGCTTACCCTACTGGGTAGATGGACTCGAGTATAATAAAGATGCCAATTGCCTCAAAGCCGGAATTGAATACTCGGATGTCATTAGTACCGTTTCGCCGCGTTATGCTTATGAAATCACCACCCCAGAAGGCGGCTTTGGCTTAGACGGCATATTGCGCTATCGAGGCGTGACAGGCATCCTCAACGGCATAGACACCAATTACTGGAATCCGAGTACCGACAAGTATATTCCAGTCCATTACCATGACCTAGCAGGTAAACAAGCGGCTCGAGCCGCCTTGTGTAAAGAATTAAACCTAGACCCAAAACGCCCAACTTTAAGCATGGTCAGCCGTTTATCAGAGCAAAAAGGTTTAAGTATTATGTTTGGGGCGCTCGAGGAAATGGCGCAACAGTGGAACATTGTGATTCTTGGCAGTGGCGACACGGGCGCAGAGCAAGGGCTAAACTGGTTTATGCAGACTCGAGCCAATGTTCATTTTTCGAGTGGTTTTAACGAAGCCCTAGCGCACCGAATTTATGCAGGTTCAGATGCTTTTTTAATGCCGAGCTTATTTGAGCCTTGTGGGTTATCGCAACTGATTAGTATGCGTTACGGTACACTGCCAATTGCACGGGCAGTAGGTGGCTTAGCCGACACCGTGCCAGAGTCTAGGGGTTATCCATTCTGGGATTACTCCGATTGGGCATTGGCTGCCACCGCCCGTTATGC
>JAYWHB010000029.1:0-1897 GCA_043777915.1 Deinococcales bacterium | reverse complement strand
TTCTGAATTGTGTTCACTCCTGAATCTTAAAGCAATTTTTCTGTCAGTAGGTCAAGGTAAAAATCAAGAAGCCCTCGATTTGTATTCCAAAATTCTTGAACTTGACGCTTCATTAAGTAGCCCTTTGTTGAACCGAGCGATGATCAGACAATCAAATTTTAACGACCTTAAAGGGGCAAAAAGCGATTATGAAAAAGTGATTTTGGTTCACTCACAAAAAGGGCAAACAATTTTAACTTGTAGAGCGCAAATTTATCTTGCCTCACTCGAGCGTCAATTAAATAATCTTAGTGCCGCCGAAAAATTGTTACAAAACAGTCTTTTGGTCTGCGAAAAAAGCGACGAGAAAGATGTTTTATTTGAATGCTACATGGAATTAAGTGTTTACTATAGAAATTTAGAAACTTCACTGCAAGATTTAACCAGTTTTAAGTATGCTAAATTGGCTCTGAAACTAGCCAAAGACTCTAAAATGGCGAATTATCATCTTTTTAGAGCCATCTATAACTGTATTAAAGCATCAATCATTGTCAATGAATTAGCCATAGCCAAATCTTATTTAGATGAAATTCACATTGATGCTTCAAAAGACCCACTAAGCCCTGCTGAACTCAAGAAAAAAGCCAATTTCTATGACTTACTGGCTGATTGGAATGAAGCCAGCCATAACATAGAACAAGCTCTGGAAATTAGAAATAAATCAAAAATAATTTACATGCAGCTAGATGATGAACGTAACCAAAAAATACAAGAATCTGAAATTTGTCGCCTACAAAAGGATTTTCAAAGTCTAAAAATAATTCAAGCATGGTTTAAGTCAAAAAACCATTTGCAAATCGTAGAAAAAATTCAGCACCACATTGATTTAAGAAACGCCAATTCGTTACCCTCAGAAAACCTTTCCAGCACCCCAACCTTTATTCTTAATGTTCTTGGCTCAATTCAAATTATTCAAAATGGCACAGAAATCCATTACCGTGCCAAAAAACGTCTCGAGATACTGATTTACTTACTTGAGGCTCGAGCCGCCGGACAATCTGAAAGTAATCATTTAGAATTGCTCGATGCGCTTTACCCAGAACTAACCGAAGCCGAAGCCAAAAATGCCTTAAAACAAAGTGTTTATATCCTGCGCGAAAAATTTGGAACAGACTGCATCATCAGTACAAGCCGAGGTTATAAATTAGGGGCAGTCAAAAGCGACTTAGACGAAATTTTTACCCAACCCAACAGCAAACTCTGGCGTGGCACGTATTTACAAGGCATGGGACAAAGTTATTTTGGAATTGTCCATGGCGCATTACTGCAACAACTCTTGAGTTTGGCTCAGAATGCACTTAGCACCGATGCAGCACAAACCATTCGATTATGCCAAATTCTGCTCGAGATGGAACCCTATGACCAAGATGCCTTAGCCCTTTTATTACAAGCCTCGACCCATCAACCACACGTTGCCAAAAGCACGTATCAAACCATTCGGCAACGTTACCTCGAGATTGGCGAGGAATTACCACTGGACATGAAAACTTTTATGACCGAGCAACGGGTCTTGAATTAATTCATGGTAAACGATTAAAAACCAGTTTTGCTGCTTTTTTAGCCACCTCGAGCGAATTCTTGTCTTTTTGAAATACTGTTATCACTGCAAAAATGTTTTTCTTGGTAAAACCCAATATGGTTGTCGGCATAGGCATATTCATATTCAATACAAATGCTCCAGCGCTAGGGCTGTTCAGTGCCAAAATTTTTAAGTTTGGCACTGAAAATTGCATAACTTCTTGTCTGGCTTTGGCTTGTTCTTGGGCAATCGCTACCGAAGGAAACGCCACAATTTCAAGGTTAAAGCCAGCGGTCTCCGAAACATACTGGCAGTTGCTCGAGGGGGTAGTACCAGTCA
>JAYWHB010000028.1:0-5285 GCA_043777915.1 Deinococcales bacterium | reverse complement strand
CACGTATTTTAATGCGACTATGGCGAAGGCTTTTAAGTGGAAATTTCGGGGTTTCAAGCGTGATGTTTGAATTACTCTTTAAGCGTTATTGGTAGTAGTTGCTTTTTAATAGCTTAGGACTTAATTTATTAAAATGTGATAGTGTTTATAGTCGTGCTTTGTAACTTAACAATTTCAGATGTAATGCTTCGTGTGACGCTTGTGTGACGCTTGTTAGATAGAGTAAAACAAACCAAAGGAGGAAAATTATGATCCCGACCGATCCAATTTTCACAAAAAAGACGTATTGCACGCCACAACTTGAACTGCACCAATGGCATTCGATTACTGGTGTGTCCTTACCCATAGGCACAACAGGCTTCCCAGATAATCCCTTGGACGAACTCCAAGACACTTTGGGGGGTGAGCAATGAAGCATCGTTTAGCCGCATTATTTCTTTTGCCTGCGCTCTTGGTGGCTTGTCCTCAAGCACCCACGCCAGAAGTCAAACCGCCAGTTCTCGAGCAACCGTTTAACCCGACATTGCTGGGTAGCTTAACCGTTCAATTTGGTGGAGAGGGTAAAGTACAAACCGCTAAATTTGTACCAAATCGAGTCTCGAGCCAAACCCTAACACCAATCACTGAATCTACCTTGGTGTTTAATAACCAAGTCTTCCAATCTATTGATGTGCCAGCCAGCACCAACCGTTACTTAAAAGCGCAATTTACGGTCACGAATAACAGCAATGTGGCTCGTCAGAACTTAACATTGGTTGCGTACCGCCGAGCCAATAATTCTGGCGGCAGCGCGATTGGTGATATTCAAACCTTTGGGGGATTACCAGCCCCCAATGTTGACTTGTTTCAACCAACCCATGCCATGACTTCGGCAGGGGCATGTTCGGCTGTTCCTTGTGTGGATAATGCCAATGCTGATTTGCAGATTTTTAAGCGCAGTGAAATCACCACTTTAACCACCACTTCAAATGGCACACTGATTAACATTATCCCAACCACAGGCGAAGGTATCTTAAATTATGGGTATCTGGCTCGTAAAGGCAGCACGGGAACATACCGCACCATCCCAGCCAATAGTTGCGCGGGCGCAGGTTGCAACACGGGTACAATCAGTCTGGCATTGCGTGTTCCACAAGCCAGCGACCCAAATACCACGGCTTACCGTTTTAACATGACCTTTTTGGTCTTTGCCGATAGTGTGGCTCGAGTTGCCGAAAGCCTTGAAGAACAAGGCACAACCAATGCTGCTGCTCGAGTCACTGCTTTAACGGGTGGGGCAACCATTGCCAGTATGTGCGGCACAAGCCAAACCACAAGTACCTTTATTCCTGGTGTGCGAACTGTGGGCGTGGGTGTAGACACGGCTTGGATGGGTGGAAATTTCTTTGATAACACCGAAACAGCCGCCAATTTTACAGGCATTATTGGCAATACCGAAAAAGCCTATACAGCCGCAAATGCCACACTGACGGCGCGGTTTACAGCCCTAGGCGGCGCAACCCTGACCCCTCAAAACCGCGCTATTGCCAGTGCCACAACCACCAACGGCGGCAACCTTGGCATTAGCAACACCAGTACAGGTACGGTCACGATTCGCCCATTGGTTAATTCTCGAGTAGCCGATTCGTTTAATTACCAGATTTCTGATGGGACTTGCACCAGCCCTAATTTCTCGGCAACCCTCGCAGCCCCAAGCAATACCGTTTGGTACATAGATTCGGCTGCCTCGGCTGGCGGCGACGGACGCAGCAACGCACCATTCCAGAATGCCTCGAGTCTGAATGTAGCGGCTGCCAATACTACAGCCATCAATGACTTTATTTATCTCAAAGGCAACAGCACCAACACAACCGCCTTGGTCTTAAAAAATGGTCAACAAGCAATAGGTTCTGGCGAAGCTCTTGTGGTTGGCGTAGAGACACTAGCGGTGGCTGGCACAGCCCCAACGATTCAAACACCGATGACCGTAGCCACGGGTAACACCATCAAAGGCTTAACTTTTGGCGGCTTAAGTGGTACGGCTGGCGGTACACTGACCGTATCGAACGCCAGTATTGCCGCAGGAGCAAACCAAGCTGTGAGCATCACCAACGGTACAATGGCAGTGAGTTTAACCAGAGTCGCCTCGAGCGGCGGGGCAAATGGTATTCAACTGACCAACACCACGGGTTCGTTTACTGTGACTGGTACAGGCACAACTGCCGAAAGCGGCGGGATTTTAACGGGTCATACTGCCGATGGTGTCAATGTAGCCACCCAATTTGGCACTGTTACCTTAAAGAACATGCGAATCAGTAACTCGCAGAATGAAGGTGTAGAAGCTACTCCAAACACAGGCACAAATTTACTGCGGCTCGAGGATGTGACAATTAACAATGTGGGGGCAGCCGTGACCACCCATGACGGTGTGCTGTACACTGCTAGTGGCACAAGCAGCAATACCCTTGAAATGATTGGCACTGTAGCTGTGACTTCTGGTAATGCAACAACTGTGGCTTCGCGGATTCAAGCAGGTGACAGCAGTGGGGTCAGGGTTGATACGGTTGTCGGCTCGAGTGCTTCGATGGTCTTAAAGGTCGAAAAAACCAGTATCCGCGAGAATGCTTTTTATGGTGTCAATACCCAGTACCAAAGCAGTGGCGCGACCACCACCACCATAGATGACAACCGCATAGATTTAATTACGGTGGATGGTTCTGGTATTCGTATAGATGCCGATACCCCAGCCCAAACCCATAAGTTACGAATCAAAGGCAACACCATAGACTTAAAAGAAACAGCCGCCACCGGAGCAAGTGCTGGCATGGACATCAATGTGCGTCAGGGAGCTACTTTACAAACCCTGATAGATGCCAATACTGTTTTGGATGCCGAAAGCATTGGCATTAAGATTTTTGCTGGGACTGCTGGCACAGCAACATCAACAAATCTTCAAGCCACCCTATCTAATAACACCATAACCAGTCCAGTATCGCTTAATGTCAATATCCCCCACATCTCTGGTATAGAAGTTCGCAGTGGTGTCAGTGCAGGTACAGGGGTCACGACTTGCTTAAATGCGGTAAGCAACAATGTCAATTTTAATGAAACAACCGCAGTTAATTACACTTTGCGACGAACAGTCAATAACACCTTTAATTTGCACGGGGCAACAGGCACACCTTTGACCAGTGCTGCAAGTGTAACTACTTGGTTATCAAGTGCGCCACGCAGTAATTTAGGTACTGGCGGCGGCAAAACAAGTATTTTAGGCAGTGCTACCCCCGGTTATGGTACTTGTACCGTGGTTGTTCCAACATTCTAAAGGAGGGGTCTATGTCAGAACCATTTATTGGTGAAATCCGCATGATGGCTTTTAATTTTCCGCCTAAAAACTGGGCATTATGCAATGGGCAGTCACTACCCATCAATGAAAATCAAGCCTTATTTAGTTTATTAGGCACAACGTATGGTGGTAATGGGCAAACCACTTTTGGCTTGCCAGATTTTCGGAGTCGTACTCCAATTCATGTGGGGTCTGGTTTTGTGCAAGGGCAAGTGGGTGGCTCGGAATCCCATACTTTAATTAGTAGCCAAATGCCAAGCCACACCCACACCCTGAATGCCTCGAGCAGTGCTAGTGCAGCCGCTATACCAACCAATAACAGTTTTGCCAATGGCACAGCAAAACTTTATGCGGCACAAAATAACGGAGCGGTTTTACAGGCTTCAACAGTTGGTAATGTTGGTGGCAGTCAACCGCATAACAATATGCAGCCGTATTCGGTGATTAGTTTCTGTATTGCCTTAACTGGCATTTTCCCGAGTCGGAACTAAGGAGAGCATAATGAGTCAACCTTATGTTGGTGAAATCAGGATGTTTGGTGGGAATTTTGCTCCTGTTGGTTGGGCATTTTGCGATGGTTCGCTACAAGCTATTTCCCAATACGATACTTTGTTTCAATTGATTGGCAGAACGTATGGCGGCGATGGACAAACCACTTTTGCCCTGCCAGATTTACGTTCACGTGTCCCTGTTCATCAAGGGACAGGACCCGGATTAAGCACTCGGACTATTGGTGAATTAGCTGGTACAGAAAGCGTTACACTGATTAGCCAGCAAATCCCACAACACACCCACGCGGTTGTTGTCTCGAGCAGTACAGGCAGCACAGGTGTACCAAGCAGCACTGTGACCCTTGGCATAGCCGATATTGATTTGCATATTATCGAAAGCCCAAGTGTCAATATGAACGCCGGCACCATTGGTAATGCGGGTGGTTCACAACCACACAACAACATCCAACCAATTCTGGCAATTAATTTTATTATTTCGCTGTTCGGTGTTTTCCCGAGCCAGACCTAAGGAGTTTCTATGGCAGACACATTTGTAGCTGAAATCAGGATGGTCGGTTTTAATTTTGCCCCGAGGGGCTGGGCAACTTGTGACGGTCAAATTATATCTATTGCACAAAATACGGCTTTGTTTAGTTTGCTCGGTACAACCTACGGTGGTAATGGCACAACCACTTTTGCTTTACCAAATTTACAAGGACGCACCCCACTTCAACCGGGTCAAGGACCTGGCTTATCGTTTTACAGTTTGGGCGAAACCACTGGTGAAAGCAATGTGACTTTATTGCAATCCGAGATTCCACAACACAATCACACCTTTGGAGCGTTAAATGCCGTTGGTGACACCAACAGTCCAAGCGGTTCTGTGCCTGCTCGGGTGATTGGCGAAACACCCTATGTCAATGCTGCACCTAACACAATTCTTGCCCCAAGTCTTGCACCGGCTGGAGGTAGCCAACCCCATAACAACCAAATGCCATACCTTGTGGTCAATTTTTGCATTGCCATGCAAGGTGTTTTCCCACAAAGACCAAGATAAGGAGTCCAACCATGAAAAGACGCGATTTCTTACAAGCCCTTGGTCTTGCTACTGCCATTCCCGCCATTGGCATAACCGCCCAAGCTGCCCCGCACAAACTGCGGGTGCTGGCATTAGCCCCCAAAGCCTTCTCGAGCCAATTCCTGAGCGGCTTAACCCAAAACCAGAACTTTGAACTTACCTTTGTCGAGGCTGGCAGCACCACCACATCGGCGGCTCGAGCCTTAGAAAGCACCTTGGCGCATAAAACCTTTGATGTGCTGGTTTCTTTGGGCGATGGGTATGCTGATGCTCTGCGCCCGATTCTCGAACAGCACGCCCTACCCGCCATTTGCAATGAATTTGGTGCAAGAATTCCAGCCCTCGAGACCAGCCCTTTTATTATAACCAACAGCCTAAAACTCTGGCAATC
>JAYWHB010000027.1:0-1902 GCA_043777915.1 Deinococcales bacterium | reverse complement strand
TCTACGGCGCAAAGCTCGAGGACTCGAGTGCCTGTTTGACCTCGAGACGTGGTTAAGCATTTACAACAAGGTTTGAGTTGGTTATCCTAATTTACTCTTGTCTACTAGCCCTAAGTCTTAGTGGAATTTTAGCTCTAAAACTCCACTAACCGATTGCCTGAAGATTGACCTAAATCAATCATAAGAACCATTCACCATTTTTATCACGACACGATTTGACGCACTAGCCAACGAAACTCACCTTCGAGCGGTTTTAAGCCCTCGAGAGGAGTTTTATGTTCAAGCGTGTTGTACAAGTTCTACTCGCCGTCGTTCTTTTAGCTGTGGTTGCTGCACCTAATCTTGGTGTCACAACAACCCCAACCCCAGTTCTCATAGCTGGTGATGACCCCGGTGGTGGAACAGGCGGTTAGTTGAAGCGGTAGCGCCAAGAGCATCGGCTTTTGGCGCTACAATACTATTTATGCGAATCAGTCCCAGTAACCAATGGAATGAATACTTTGGGCAATGCAAAAAACTGATTCGTCAACAACATTGGTTTGCAATCCAGCAATCCTTTCCAGTCGTTCTGCGCTTGGCGCGTAATGTTAAACAGCATCAGGATTTTCTAAAAATGATTGAACCACTGCAAAGCATCATCATAAATCCATCGAATCATCTGATTTATGCTGAATTACTACTTTGCGCTCGAGCTTTTACCAAAGCCCTATATTTTCTCGAGACCCTGATGCCAAACCCAAATGCCCTATCCTTGTATGCTCTTGCTCTACTGCGAAACCAGCAACCAATAGAAGCCCTTAAACAAGCCCAAATTGCCTTACCCACAGGTATCCGTTTAGACCTTGCCTACCGAGTGATTGCTGAAGCCAGTTTTGAGATGCGTTTACCAAATTGGCAAAAGGCGTTTGGCAAAGCAGTTGAACACACCAAAGGTCGGCAGTGCGGCTATGTCTGGATTGAATGGGGACGGGCGTTAGAACTAGAACTTCAAGGGGCAGCCGCTCGAGAATGCTGGGCAACAGCCCAAGATTATTTTGATCAAGATGCCTATTACCAAGCCCAAATCATGGCGAATATGGGTTTGTCCTGTGTTAAAGAACTTAAACTCGAGGAAGCTGAAGGTCACTATGCCCAACTCTTGAAGCGAGCCTCGCACCCAGAAGCCAAGAGTTTTGAGTCTCAAGCATGGCGTGGTTTTGGTTTATCATGGCGAGCCGCAGGTGAGTACCAAAGAGCGCTGTTTGCTTATGAAAAAGCCTTAAAACTCGCCAAAGAACCCTTTGATAAAATCCAAGCCCTACGTGGCATCGGTCATACCCTGCGTTTACAAGGTTATCCAAGCCAAGCCCTGAGCTACCTACAAAAAGCTTTGGCAATCCAAAAGAAAAACAATCTTCCCTTGACCATTTACCCAGACTTAGCGGCGGCACGGCTTGCCAATGGCAGTGTAGAAGCTGCCTTAGATGCCCTCGAGCAATGGAAAGGTGGCGGTGAGGACGAGGAGCGCCGTCAAATTGTCTTGGCTGAAATTGCACGGCAACACCAAAATCCTAACCTTGCGCTCGAGTATGCCCAAAAAGTACGTTGGAACAGTCTTTGGGGACGTGAAGAACTCAAAGCCTTCCCAAAACTTCAAGCCTTCCTCATTGGCATGAACATCAACTTACCTGAAATACCACCAAGCAATGCAGAATTTCGGGTTGTGGTCAAAGCCAGAGGGACATTGCAAATCAGTATCAACCAACGCCGCCTAAGCATCAACCCCACCAGTCGGGCTGCCCAACTTTTGGTTTTACTGCTCGAGCATCATCAGTCTCGCAGCGCTAAGGATTTACTTTTAGATTTCTACCCCAACACCACCAAGGTTGAAGCTCGAGCTAAACAAAAACTAATTTCAAAAGC
>JAYWHB010000026.1:0-1904 GCA_043777915.1 Deinococcales bacterium | reverse complement strand
TTGCGGTTCTCGGCGTTGCTGCGCTGCCTAGCGCATTGGCGCAACCTGCGTCGTCCTCTTCTGGTTGCGGTAATGCAACGGCTTTGCAAGCCTCAGTGCGAGAAAATCCGCAAAATGCGGATGCCTTACTGAAACTTGGCGAAGCCCAATTGTGTTTAGGGAGGGCGCAAAAATCACGCGGATTATTAGAATCGGCTCGAGATAACCTCGAGTCTGCCTCGAACATAGATGGTAAAAATTTTAATGCCCGTTTTTTATTGGGGCAAGCCTATTATGAACTGGGCGATTTTGACGCGGCAACGCTTGAATTTACCCAACTGACCAAGTTATTCCCAGACCGTGCCGATGCCTTTTACCAATTGGGTGTGGTTCATGCCCGAATTCGCAAAACCGATGATGCGATTGCGGCTTTTAATAGTGCCGCGCAACTCGCCAAAACCGCTCGTCTTGAGGTGGCTTTTCAGCGTGATGTCAATGTTGCCTTGGCGGGTCAATTGCTGATTAAACGCGATTACGCCAATGCTGCGACGGCGTTTAAGGCAGCCCAAGAATTTGCACCCAACGAAATCGAATTGCAAGTCTCTGAGGCACAGGCGTGGTTTGATGCAAGCCGCAACACCGAAGCGCTTGAAGTGGTCAATCGGGTACTGGCTAAAAACAGGGGCAATATCGGAGCCGCTTGGCTGATTGCCAGTATTTACGAAAAAGAAAAACAACTAGACCGTGCAGTGCGCGAACTAAACCGTTCATTGGCAGTCGTTTCTGCGCCAAAAGAACGAGCCGTACTGCTCTTAAAACGTGGTCTTGTCGAATCATCCCAAGGTAAAGCCAATGCCTCGCTCGAGACCCTGCGCCAAGCAGTCAATAACGACGGCACACTCTTTGAGGCACGTTATGCCTATGCCTCGGGGCTACTGTCTAACAACAGCCCTAAAGCTGCTTTTGACCAATTCCGCGCTGCCAATTCTCTGCGTCCGGGCGACGGCGAAGTGCAACTCGGTTTAGCCAATGCCCAAAGTCAACTCGGCAATCATGTGGCAGCCTATCAAAATGCCCAGGCTGCCCTGCGTTTACTGGCAACCGACCCAGCTCGAGCCGCCGCCGCTCGTTATGTGGCGGGACGCAGTGCTTATTTGGCTGCCCTAGCAAGTAACAATGCCAGCAGTAAAGCCGATTTATTACGCAAAGCCACCATCGAATTCCGTGCTTTAATCATCCAAGATGCCAGCAATGCCGAGTATCGGTACTGGCTTGGTTTAACCTTGTTGCAACGCAAAGATTACACTTCGGCAATCGAAAGCCTAATCGAAGCTGTCAAATTAGCCCCGAATGATTTAGAAATTCGTATTGCCTTAAGTGCGGCGTATATTGGTGCGAAACGCTACTCGGATGCCGAAACGGTGGCTCGAGCCGTGGTCAAGGCTGCCCCCAACAATGCCGATGCTTGGTTTAACCTTGGCTTGTCCTTACTCAATCAGGGTCGTAGTGCCGAAGGCAAAAAAGCTGTACAGAGCGCCGCTAAACTTGGTAATCAAGCCGCCAAGGATTTACTCAAAAAACTCTAATGGGGCAAACATGGATTGGCTAAGACGCAACTGGGTGGATGTCCTAATGGCAGGGTTAATCCTTGCTGTGGTTGGTGGATTTTTAACCCTATTACTGCGTGGTGGGGTTTTTAAGCCCAATGCAGATGCCAATACTGCGACAACCAACACCGTAACCACTGTTCCAGCGCCAACAACACCTAAACCAGCACCAACGCCCTCGAGCCAACCAGCAACCACCAAACCAACGCAGAAACCAACTGTTATAGCCACCAAACCTCGCACCACCACGCCTTTGGGCGTACCAGAAATTCCAGAAGCACCAGTCAGCACAGTTGTCACAAAACCAGTCGCCAATAC
>JAYWHB010000025.1:0-5303 GCA_043777915.1 Deinococcales bacterium | reverse complement strand
ACCACTTGCGCCAAAGAACTTAATGCCGTTGTCTTGGTACGGATTATGCGAAGCACTAATTACCACCCCAGCCGTTGCCCCAAGTTGCCGCGCCAAGTACGAGACCCCGGGCGTGGGCATCACCCCAAGGTGAATCACATTCACCCCTTGGGCGGTCAGTCCCGCCGCCAGCGCCGCCTCGAGCATATCGCCAGACTGCCGCGTGTCCTTGCCAATCACTACAGTCGGCTTACGCGACTGCCCCTTAAAAACCTCGGCGGCGGCGCGTCCCAATGCCAAAGTCCATGCGGCGGTTAAAGGTTCTTCTCCTGCCACTGCTCGAACACCATCTGTTCCAAAGAATTTACGACTCATAGAAAGCGTATTCTAAACCCGAGATGACCGAAAACGAAATCCAAACCATGCTCGGACTGGCATTCTTAGAAAATCACCCTCGGCTCGAGGTGATGCAGAACTTGGTACGGATTGCCAGTAAACTCGAGACACCAGAGCTAAATGTGGTTATTCTGAACTTTGCCCAGCGAATTTATCTGCCCAGCACCGATAAAATCAGTCTTCAAAATCCAGACGAGGTTATGGCAGTGCTGCTCGAGTTTGGCAAGTATTGCACCACCCAAACATTTAAGCGCATGGAAGATTGTGACCTGCGCGAAATTCTTGTGCAGATGGACAAAATCTTAAATGCCCTCGAGAACACTTGGCGTAAAAACCAGCCCTCGAGGGCTGGCATGGCAGCCAATACCGCTCTTGACTGGATGATTGAATCCATTATTGGACGCGGTTTAAGCACGGCGGAACTGGCAGTGATGCGTGGAATTTATCTTCGCCGACAGCATTTACGTGGCAAAAAGTGAAAACGCTAAATCCTGCGTTATACTAAATCCATGCGAGCAATCCTGAGCTTATTGGCATTGGTTTTTACACTCTCGAGTTGCTGGAGTATTCCAGTGGATGTCAGTTTTGCCACCGACCCACGAATTCTGCGTGGCACTTGGACTGGCGCAACCGAGTCCACTTGTACCCATACGCAATACATCCCAGTCAAATCCAGTATGAATTCGAGCGGCACACGATTTTTTGCCCTTTCAGGCAAAACGCTCGAGGTTTTTGATGCCAGCAACGCCACAAAACTTGGTGGGTTTAACTTAACCTCCACGGCTTTGCCCGTGGTTTGGTCGCCAGACGGCACAAAAATTATTTACTTACGCACCACCGCCAACTCGAGTGTTGAACGTGCTGAAGTCAACCCGACGACTGGTGCAGATTTGGCTACGGCAACCTTAGCCACTGATTTTGCGGGTACGGACTTTAACTATAACAGCGACCTGACTCGAGTGGCAGCCTTTGTGACTTCCAACTTTAGCGGCGTGTCTCGAGTAAATTTATACGATGTGGTCAGTGGTGTATTGATTAAATCCAAAAGCCTGACCACCATCAATGCCTATACCATCGCCCTGAATGCGGCTGGAACACAAATGGCGTACAGTGCCAACGAAGCTGGAAAATCACAACTTTGGACGCACGACTTTGACACCGACACCACGAAAAAAGTCTTTGAGCAGAGCAGCGAGATTTCTTTTGGTAAACCCAGTTTTTCTGGTGCAAATCAATTGGTGGTTCAGTATGCACAACAAAGCACAAGTCAGGGGACGCAGCTTGGCATTAAACGCATTAACTTAACCGACCTCAGCAACAAAGACACATCTGTACCTTATGGTTTTGGCGCTCGAGTTTCGGCAGATGCGACCCGCTTTGGCTACATTGAAAACGATGTGCTTTTTATCAAGAATCTCGAGACCAACGCAATTGTTGCCCAAAAGTCCTTGGGTTCGGTATCAAATCAGTACAGTGGCAGCTTTGGAGCGGTTCTGAGCAGCAATACCACTGGCACAACTTGGTTGGTTTCTGGAACTCGAGTTGGTTGTGCGGTTCGCAGCTTTGAAACCAGTACCCAAACCTTGACCACCGACGCAAAACTGGCGAGCGATGACAGCCAAACCGTGGTGATGAAATTTGTGCCAACCTACCGCGACTCGAGCGGCTATAGCTTGACTGGCACAATGAAAATTGGCAATGAAGCAAGCGTAAATATCAAAGGGACAGTCAGGGTTTCTAGTGGATGTACAGTCTTCAGTGGCACATGTGAAAATCTTAAATCTAGCTCATTACCTTCATATTATTATGAATTGAATAACAGCCACTATGTTGACCTATTAAATGATAATAATCAATCCTTGGGTTATAACGTCTTTTCGGTTGGCAACCGAAAAGACAATAAAAAAATTGAGATATTTGGCTTAAAAAATAGCCAAGAAGGTATACAAGTGCTTCGTCTCAACCCGACACCAAGCCCTTAAGCCTTATACTAAAGGCATGATTCACACCATCACCTTAAACCCGACCCTAGATTTAACCTATATGGTGGATAAGTTCCACGAAGAAGACACGATGCGGGCGCACACCGTCTACCGTGCGCCGGGTGGCAAGGGCATTAACGTTTCACGTATGGCAACCCGTATTGGGCATCCTACCGTTGCGCTTGGTTTTATTGCTGGTGGCACTGGACTCGAGGTGGCGCGGTTGCTCGAGTCCGAAGGGGTCAATACATGGTTCACCCCACTTGAAGACGGTGAAACCCGCACCAACCCAATTATTCAAGCGGGTGACGGGCAGCACATCCGCGTGTCTGGTTTAGGACCAATAGCCGATACTCGGGCAGTGCAGAGTTTACACCAAAGTGTTTTTGATTTGCGCGACCCCGATTGGTTACTGGTCAGTGGCTCGAGACTAAAAGGCGTACCCGATGATTTTTACACTTCTATTATTGAAGAAGCCAACAACATGGGTGTAAAAACCGTGGTGGATGCCGACGGCGCAGAACTCGAGTCTGGGATTAACGCTGGCGCAAAGATGATTAAACCTAATCGCCATGAACTTGAGCGCTTATTAAAACGTGATTTGCCCACGGTTGAAGATGTCTTAAAGGGCGCTCGAGAGGTGCTGAACATGGGCGTGGATGTGGTGGCGGCATCAATGGGCGGCGACGGCGCGTTACTGGTTGCTCGAGAATATGCTTTTCATGCTAAGCCGCCCGAAGTACGAACAGGTAGTGCAGTCGGTGCAGGAGACAGTTTTCTGGCGGGACTCCTTGCCAAACTCGCCGAGGGTCTCGAGCCACAAGCCGCCTTGCGCTTTGCGATTGCGTGCGGCAGTGCCACCGCCAGTGTTCCCGGAAGTCAACTTGGCAATTTAGAACTCATCCAAAGCCTCGAGCCAAAAGTTGAAGTCACCCAATTATGAGTTTGCCGCTCTATTCACCCGCCCGAGTTGCCGCACTGCTCGAGAAGTACGGACTTCGCGCCACCAAAAGCCTAGGACAGAATTTTTTAATAGATGGCAATGCCTTGCGCTTCATGGTTGAAAGCAGTGGCGCGAATTCAGGTCAGCCTGTGCTAGAAGTTGGACCCGGACTTGGTGTCCTAACCTATGCACTCGCAGAGACTGGCGCGAGCGTGACTGCGCTGGAAAAAGACACCCGCCTCGAAGCAGCCTTACTCGAGACTCTAGCCGATGTTCCCAATGCCAAAGTGATTTTTACCGATGCCCTCGAGTGGGATTACAGCCAACTGCCCGATAACTCGATACTCTGCGCGAACTTACCGTATTACATTTCCACAGCTTTAATTACCAAATTTCTCGAGTCCAAAAAATTCTCCAAGCTGACTTTTTTAGTGCAACGCGAAGTTGCTGAACGGCTCGAGTCTGCCCCCGGCGAAGATGGCTATGGTTTCTTAAGTGCTGTGGTCAGTTTGTACGGCTCTGCCAAACGCCTTCGGGATGTCAGTAAAAACAGTTTCTACCCAGTCCCCGATGTGACCTCGAGCATTGCCCAGATTACAATTCGTGAAGGCGCAGAGCCACCCAAAGGGATGATAAAAATAATT
The DNA here is from genome assembly GCA_043777915.1 of Deinococcales bacterium. Taxonomy (GTDB): domain Bacteria; phylum Deinococcota; class Deinococci; order Deinococcales; family JAAFIG01; genus JAAFIG01. The sequence goes on along the minus strand of JAYWHB010000025.1, from coordinate 1,359 downwards.
GAAGCCGCGCTGCATCATCGCCGAAAAACCATTCGCAATAATTTACGCCTCGCCAAGTACAACGATGACAAAATAGACGCAGCCCTTTTATACGCTAAACTCGAGCCACGCACACGCGGCGAAGATATTCCACTCGAGCAACTGGCACTGGTTGCCGAAGTTTTGGAGACCTAAACTCGAGCAAAATCTAATGACATCAACCTAAAAGAAAAAGCCTTTCAGTAAACAAAGAATCACAATCCGTTAGCCCCTCACCCGTCTCGCTTGAAGCTCGCCACCCTCCCCCAAACTGCGCTTCTTGACCCTTAAAGCAGCACCTGACGGGCTTGGGTCGCTTCGCTGGGGGAGGGTTGGATGACGTTTATGGACAACTTAATTCTCGAGACGATATTTTTGTGTTGCTGACTAGCCAATCCGTGCAAAGCCCCAGAAACGCGGAGTTTGGTCAGTCACAAGTTCGCCATCAGGATATTCAACAAAATGAGTCTCCTGAAAGCCAGCTTTTTTTAGGGCTGTCTCGAGTTCTTGCTTGCTGTAACCTCGTTCAAGATGGACTTCGTGGAATTCTTCTAACAATGCGCCCTGATTATCCATGATCCAAATATGCGCCGTGACTTCGCCTAGATTCTCGTCCTTGGCTTGGTGCGTCCAGTGGTAATGGGCTGAACCCGTCTCAAGTTGGACTTCACCGATAAATTCATCATCTTCCCAGAGGTTGGTCACGCCTAGCGGGGTGTTGCAGTCAAAGACAAACACACCGTTGGGTGCTAGGTGCGCTTTGACTCGAGTGAGGGTAAGTTCAAGGTCTGCTAAGGTGAGCAGATTATTGAGGCTATCAAAAACACAAGTAATTATTTGGAAACGCTCAAAGATGTCTAACTCGAGAAAACTTTGTTGATACAGTTTCATGCTTGGCAATTTATCTCGAGCCAGAGCTAACATTTCAGCACTAAAATCCGCCCCTGAAACCATAAAACCACGTTCAAAGTACGGCTTGGCACTGTTTCCAGTACCACACGCCAAATCAAGCAGCGTCAGACCCGAATCTGTCTCGAGCCAGCCAAGTTCTGCTAATGTATCTAGGGCGAAATCTGCCCAATCCTCGTATTCGACATCGGCAAAAATCGCATCGTAGACACGGGCTAAACTCGAGAAAGGGGCTTTTTCTTGGTTCACGTATTTATCGTACCGTATTTGTCCAGAGTTTCGAGGAGAAACTAAGCCTTTTCTTAACAGCAATTTTAACTATTCATTGCGTTCCCTAAGTACCTCCCTAAAATGATTTATATTTTAACTCCACCCACAGCCTTAAGCGCAACCAGCAAAGCCTCCCGCAATTCATCAAGTGAGTTGTAACAG
>JAYWHB010000024.1:0-1905 GCA_043777915.1 Deinococcales bacterium | reverse complement strand
TTGTACAGGATGTAAAATCAATCCCAATCCCAATCACCTCATTTTTATCCACCCCACTGGCTTTGAGTGCGGCTGGAACAGCCTGTTTTAACACTTCTAAATAATCTTGGGGGTGTTGTAAAGCCCACTCTGGCGGTAAGCGTGTTTGGCTGTTTGGTAAATTACTTTCGATTACACCATGAGGGTAATCAAAACTGGCACTGCCTAATTCTGCACCATCCGCCACGCGAACCACAACGGCTCGACCCGAAAGTGTGCCGTAATCTATTCCAATGGTGTATTGACTCATGTTACTGCCTTTCGGGAAGTGTATAAAACTACACTTCCACGTTTGATTCTTGCCCTGAACCCCTAATGGCGTTCATATCTGGCGAAGCGTAAATTTCCGAGTAGCCACTCGGTATCTTGAGAAGGTTTAGAAGGTTTTTTGCTGCGTTTACATCACGGTTATGAATTGTATTGCATTGCTCACAACGCCAAATTCGTTCACTTAGATTTAGTTGTGGTTTCTTCCAGCCACAACAAGAACATAATTTGCTGGATGGGTAAAAAGAGCCAGCAAATTGCAAATGAACACCATAGCGTTTGGCTTTGTACTCGAGTTGTCGCCTGATTTCATGAAACCCAACATCTTGAATTGCTTTTGCCAACTTGCGATTTTGCATCATTCCAGACACATTAAGCGTTTCAATTACTATCGCTTGATTTTCACGACAGAGTTTAGTAGTAAGTTTGTGCTGACTGTCAAGTCTGATATTACCTACTCGCGCTTGAATCTGAGCTACTTTTCGGTATTGCTTTTTTAGGTTATTTGATTGCAACGGTGTATCCACCCGTACACCTGCTTGAATACCCTTCCTTTTTTGCACCTCATATTTTCTGGCAGCCCGACGTTGGCGAATACTTAAACGTCGTGCGTACTGCTTAAAGGGCTTAGGATTATGGTGAACATCACCATTGGACATCGTGGCTGTTTCTTTAATACCAAGGTCAACACCTATTTGATTATTCTGCTCTCGAGTTTGGTAATACTGTTCGTCTATTACGTCTACAGCAACAGCGATGTACCAACCATTGCCATCTTGCCCAACAATACCAGATAAGATTTTGCCATTGAAACGCAACTGCTCTTTTAAGGTGACATGACCAAGCAGTGGTATACGAACTTGATTACCTTTAAGACTAAACTTATCGTTTGAGAGGTAAAACGATTTATGGGCGCGTTTACTCTTAAAAGCAGGAGCAAAGCTCATTTTAGAGGGTTGCACACCAGCTTTAATCAGTTCTTGTTTTTGAAACTTATCCCAGACTAAAAACTTACCTTGTTTACCCTCGCGCCAAAACTTCTTCCATGCCGCGTTTAGGTTATCAAATGGGTCTTGATTAGCGTCTTTAGGTGATTCGTAGACCCAAGGGAAAAATTCACCTTTAATTACATTCCACTGTTTTTTGAGTTCTGTCAGGCTCGGATTCTTGCCGGTATCCTTGCGGATACGATGACATTCTGCTAAAGCCCAATTGTAAGTAAACCGTGCAACACCACAAGCTCGAGACAAGAAGTTAGCTTGCTTATCTGTGGTATTTAGGTAGATTTTATGGGCTAAATGAGGCATTATTGTTTTAGCGTCTCCTTGAGCTTCTTTTTGTAGTTGCGTACTATCGGATACATAGATTCCTGTAAGCCATACAAGCGTGAAGAGAAACAGTGAGCTATCGTCATCAAGTCTTGCACCATCTCGGTTTCTGGTGAAAGCCGCTCCTGATTGAGAATCAGTAACTCGCAACCATGTGTAGCACAATGATGCCCGAACCAATCGAACCCGAAACGCACTAAGCGGTCTTTGTGGGCAATCACTAAAGTTCGTACTTCTCGCCTTGAGATACTGTCCATTAACGCTAAGAATT
>JAYWHB010000023.1:0-1911 GCA_043777915.1 Deinococcales bacterium | reverse complement strand
TTTGCAACCCAATGTGGCTCGACCCCAATCGCTGATTTTAAGTTTTACCGAAAGAACTTTTGTATTTGGAGCAGCCACACTCAAAGTCTCGGGCAATGTCGAAAATAATTTGCAACCGACCTTTAACCTAAAATTCTCCAATGGCTCGGTTGAACGCTTTGAAGTTGGTATGGGTGGAACATTTAAGGTCAAGTTAAATGGCGATTTTGCGGCAACAGTCGGTGCGGGTAAGCCCGAAACGATTATCCCGATTCTTAAAAAACCAATTTCCTATAACCGCACTTTTTTGATTGGTGCAATTCCAGTCGTGATTGTTGTGACCCTCGAGCCAGTCATTGGCTACCGCATGACAGTTGATGGTACGGTCAGCGCTAAAGCCAGTATTGAAGCCAGCCTGAGCAATATGAAATATGGAATTAAGTATGTTCGTGGCGCTCAGAATCCGTGGACAGCCACCAATACGCCACCAACTTTTGGTCTGACTCCAACTTTTAGCTACAAGACCCAAATCAACGGTACGGCTGAGGTTTTTGCCAAACTTTTGGTTGGCATTAAGGTTTACGGTGTGGCTGGTCCAAATATAGACAGCAAAGCCTTTATGAACCTCAACTTTAATCCTGCCAATTCCAATCCGTTAGCCGTGATGACAATTGGTACAAAGTCAGTGGCAAATTTAGCCTTTGACCTCAATGTCCTAGGGGCTGGAGTTAATGTCAGCCTTGGCAATACAGTTTTGCTCGAGCCACCGAGTAAAGGCTTTAGCTGTACAACCACTGCCTGCACTGCACAGTAACACCTATCCTTGCGCCGCAGACAAAAACAGGCTTAAAGTAAACACACATGAAAAAGAGAATTGTATCGGGGACGCTCCTAGGCGTTGCGGTCATGGTTGCTTGTAGTCCAGCCGCCTTAAACACCCAAGGTATTCGGGGATTAACTGCCCCTGTCAGCATCCAAAAAGACCAATGGGGCGTGCCGCATATCCGGGCAAAAACTGACCTTGATGCCTTTTATGCCCAAGGTTTTGTTCATGCCCAAGACCGCCTCTGGCAAATGGAACTGAACCGCCGCACTGGGGCTGGGCGATTATCCGAAATTCTTGGGGCAGCCGCCCTCGACCAAGATAAATTCTTACGCACATGGGGTTTTTATCAAGCTGCTGAAAGTTCCTATCCCGCCCTCGAGCCACGCAGCAAAGCCATTCTCGAGGCATACACGGCTGGCGTAAACGCCGTCATTGCTCAAGGCAATCTGCCGCTCGAGTTTGGCTTACTTGGCGTAAAACCAGAGCCTTGGAAACCAGCCGATAGCTTGGTCTGGTCAAAAATGCTGGCGTATAATTTAAGCAGCAATTGGAACAGTGAACTCGAGAATTCAGAAATTCTAAGTAAGGTTGGCATCGCTGGATTTAATGCCCTAAAACCACAATACGCTAAGCCCTATCCAAGCATTCTGCGTTTAGATGATTACCAAGGCAAATTAAATGGACTCGAGCCACCGCAAAGTAAACCCGCCATCATTTCGGCGGCTTTAGCTACTGCCATGCAAACGGTAGAAGCCACCGCTAAAAGCCTGCGCGAACAATACGGGGTAGGTTACGAAAATGGCTTGGGTAGTAATAATTGGGTGCTGTCTGGCTCGAGAACAGAATCTGGCAAACCACTTCTGGCTAACGACCCGCATCTTGGATTCCAAGCCCCAAGCCTCTGGTACTTAGCCGACATTAAGGGCGACACGCTATCCGCCATTGGTGCAACCCTGCCTGGAGTACCCGGTGTGGTTCTTGGGCGCAACGAACGCATTGCATGGGGCGCAACCAACACTGCCCCAGACACCCAAGACTTATTTGTACTCGAGGTTAAAGATGGGGCGTATAAGACCCCAAACGGCATGGTCAAAATCGAGTCTCGA
>JAYWHB010000022.1:0-1913 GCA_043777915.1 Deinococcales bacterium | reverse complement strand
ATCATGAAACGCGCTGCAAAACCCAAACCCGATGCAGCCACCCGTTGGAAGACCACACGCCGACGTTTTTTAATTGGGGCAGGTAGCCTTGGGGTGCTGGCAGTCGGTGGGTATTTTGGTCTCGAGGCGGGTCGTCCGCTCTTGGTAGACAGAATAGAAGGTGGGGGAGCGCCCAGCAGTCCAGCCCCAAGTAACCCGAATTTGTGGTTTGAAATAAAAGCCGACAAAATTACTTTCTTTGCCCCCAAATTTGAAATGGGACAAGGGATTCAAAGTGCCTTAGCCCAAATTGCCGCCGAAGAACTCGAAATAGATTGGCGCAGTCTCGAGTTACGCCAACCCGACTCGCAACATGGTTTTTCACCGACTTTTATGTTTACCTTTGGCAGTACCTCGGTCAAGGATTTGTATAAACCAATTCGAGAAATGGCAGCCAGTTTGCGTGAAATGCTGCGAAGTGAAGCGGCTTTACAGTTGGGTGTAGATGCCTCAAGTATCGAGGTCAAAAACGGTCTGTGCAGCCTTAAAACCGATTCGAGTAAAACCTTAACTTACGGCGCAGTCGTGGCAGCCAAAAAAGGTGAATGGGTGATGCCAAAAACCCCGCCCGCCTTAAAAGCCAAGGCTCAGTTCGCCAGCATTGGTAAACCCCTAAGCCGCCTTGATGCTAAATCCAAAGTCATCGGGCAGCCAGTTTATAGCATGGATTCCAGAATAGAAGGAATGCTTTTTGGGGCGGTAGCTCGAGCGCCACGCTTTGGCGCAAAACTCGAGACGGCAAGCGCGGGGCTTGCCCCGATCCAATTTGGTGTGGTCAAAGTGGTCTTGGATGTGGCAGCTAATTTCGCTGGTGTGGTTGCCCAAACCCGTACCCAAGCCCGCAATGCCCTAAAGTTTCTCGAGCTAACGTGGACAGGTGGCACAAGTATTTCTCAGACCGAACTAGACACGCTTGTGACTGCCAAAGCTGGAACTGGGGTGGTGATTCGCAACCGAGGGCAAGCCAACCTTCAAGGCGAGATGATTAGTGCTTCGTACCGCACACCGTTTGCGGCGCACGCTCACCTCGAGCCATTAGCAGCCCTCGCCGATGTCAAAGAAAAAAGTATTGATGTTTGGGTCGGCACGCAAGCCGCCAATTCGGACGAAACGGCAATTAAAAAAGCCGTCCCCGGTAACCGAGCCATCAAAATTTATCCGATGCAAATGGGCGGCAGTTTTGGGCGTAAAGGTTCGCAAAGCGCTGCTCCAGAAGCCGCTAGATTATCGGCAGCCGTTGGTAAACCCGTTCATGTGGCGTGGACTCGAGAAGAAGAAATGCAGCAGAGTTTTTACCGCCCACCGACCAACACCCTCCTGCAAGCCACACTCGAGAACGGCATGATTAAAGCGGTACAACAAGTCACTGCCAGTGGCGATATTCTGTTTAGCATTATTCCGATTCCAGCTTTTATTAAAAATACGATTGGCTTTGATTTCGGGACGCTCAGTGGACAATTTCTGCCCTACAACATTGCCAATTACCAAGTGCGAAATCAACGCATTGATTTACCCATTCCGACTGGACCTTGGCGTGGCGTGGGTTTAATGCCCAATGTCTTTGCACTCGAGTGCTTTATGGATGAACTGGCTGTAGCCGCCAAAACCGACCCGCTCGAGTTTAGACTTAAACACACCAGCAACCCACGTATGAAAGCCGTTCTGGAAGATGTCCGCACCCGTTCAAATTGGGCAAGTCCAGCCCCAAGTGGCGTGGCTCGAGGGGTGGCGTACTGCACGGCAGTTGGTACTTTTGTGGCGATGGTCGCGGAAATTCGGCTCGAGGGCAAAGAAATTATTGTTGAGCGTGTAACGGTCAGTATAGATACTGGAATTGTAATCAATCCTACCAACGCGACATTGCAGGCTCGGGG
>JAYWHB010000021.1:0-5327 GCA_043777915.1 Deinococcales bacterium | reverse complement strand
TTACCTGCTGGAGTGAATCTTATTAAATTTAGGAAAGACTTGCAGGACACGCTAAATCTCGGAGTTAAAGCAGCCTAAAACATTCCGAACTATTGTTACTGTAAACCTTGTGCTTAATGGAAAGAATAATAAAAATGTAATCTGGGTCGTCTAAGTACGCGGTACGAATCCGAGCAAACGAAGTGATGTTCGGAGATTTCCCACTATTTTTGATGTCTACCGAGGTGGCTTTGACATCCACATGACCAGTCACAGCGCTTTGACGTTTTCTTTTAAACCCAAACTGTAAGACCACATCTGCCATGTTGAGGCGCTTACCAGCTTCAACATTGATTAACTGGTATGGGTTGCTCGAGTTGAGTAGCACATCATCAAAAATTTCAAATGCCCATGCTTCAATAAAGAGTCCCGCAATTTTATTGACATTTTCCATTGGAATGCCAAGTTTAAGATTGGTGTTAATCAAAATTTTATTGCGCCCAGAATCCATTGCCAACTGCATGATTTTTTCTATTTTCTCAACCACGAAATCAGAACAAATCCTGTAATCTTCGGACTCGGACGGAATTTTCAAATCAAGGTCTTGATATGAAATCATCTTGCCTCGAAACTCATTGCTTGGTGCTTGGTGTTGCCCACTTTCTCAAGAATACCTTGCATGACTGATTGTACCAAAATTCTCACCGTCTCGAGGCTATCAGCTTTGGCTCGAGCTACGGCTGGCATGGCATCGGTAATTTGCACATCAGTCAATTCGATTTGCTCGGTGGTGTTGGTAAGTTGCGAAGCACTACGACATTCTCGAGTGAATCTTATAAGCAGAAGGTTTATTGTACTGATATTCGTACATTCAAAAAATAAATTCCAATTTTTAGATAAATCTAACATTTTACATTCTATTGTTAATTTTTCAAAAAACTTTTTGAATACATTCGTCTAATAAAGCAATTTTAGAAATCAAAATAGAAAATTTATTGAAACAATTTACCAATCTAAGTTTAGAATTCTTGACATCCCGAGCAATTGTTGACTATGCTCAATATCATGAAACCTAAACTTGAGTCGCTGCACCGCACCCATGAACGCCAACGCTTACGTGAAACCATCCCCAATGCCCTGCACGAAGGGGTTGGGCGCGATGCTTGCGGGGTGATTGGCACAATCCGTAAAACAGGTTTCCCCAGTCATGGCAATGTCAAACGCGCCCTTGAAGCCCTGACCCAAATGGCACACCGAAGCGGCGAAGTCCGTGGCGAGGGCGATGGTTGCGGTATTCAGACCGATATTCCTAAAAAACTCTGGAAGGCTTGGCTGACCGAGGCTGGTGTTCAAGCAAGTGCCGTGGATGAAACAGGTTTTTTTGTGGCGCATTTGTTTATTCCCGTCAATGTCAACCCAAGGGATGTGCTGGATCATATTCGTGCCAACACCATGAAATTTGGGACTCGAGTGATTTTAGAGCGTCGTGGGCAAACGCACGGCAGTGTGCTAGGTCCTGTGGCAGCCATTTCCGAACCCGCCTTTTACCAAGTGGCGGGTGTGGTGGCTGGTGAAACCGAAGCCGCTCGAGCCACCAGTCTTTTTCAGTTAGCCCTTGAACTCGAGGATGCCCTACCTGTTCATGTGGTTTCGCTGTCTCAGCATACAGTTGTCTATAAAGTGCGTGGTGCAGCCGATATTCTTGACCGGTACTACCCAGAACTTCGCCGCTCGGATTTTGAATCGGTTTGTACCATTGGGCATAACCGTTACAGCACCAACACGATGTCTACTTTTGAACAAGTTCAGCCGTTTACCTTGCTTGGGCATAATGGCGAAATCAACACGATTGAGCGCCTGCGCCGTGAACTGGATTTTCTGGGAATCTCGAGAACAGGCGGTTCGGATTCTCAAGACCTAAATCGCTTACTCGAGGGCTTAATTTGTTTACAAGGCTTAAGTCTGTATGAATCGCTCGAGATGGCATTCCCGCCCGTACTGGGCGAAATTAAGACCTTTAGCCCAGCCCTCCAAGATGCCTACATGAGCTTTAGGCAACAACTCGGACCGCTTGCCCAAGGACCCGCCGCGCTGGTGATGCGTTTTGGTAACGAATGTGCTTTTAGTGTGGATGCACTGGGCTTGCGTCCGCTTTGGTTTGGCGAATCAGAAAAAGAATTTTTTTGGTCTTCTGAACGCGGTGTGATTCCCTTGGGTGTCTTCGTTGGCGACCCACGCCCACTTGCTCCAGGTGAAAAAATGCTTTGTACCATCCGCCCCAATGGGGTGCAACCGATGCCGCATTTTGAAGCCCAACGGGTGCTGCTCGAGCGGGTGCATAACCGCAGTGCGGTGGTGGTTGGCGCTCGGGCGCATGTTTCGGGTCCCTTAGAGCGCCCCAACAACATGCCCGAATTTGACCCCGAAGTCCATGTCCCAAGTGCGGCGGCGTTGGCGGCGTTTGGCTGGGAAAAATGGGACGAAGAATATGTCAAATCCTTAGCCGAAAAGGGCAACGAACCAATCTCGAGCCTTGGCTTTGATGGACCAATTGCGGCGCTACGTGAACCAAAACCGAACTTGGCAGAATTCCTAAAAGAAACCGTGGCAGTCGTGACCAACCCCGCCATAGACCGTGAACGCGAAATCGAACAATTCAGCACTCGAGTGGTGCTGGGTAAACGCGCCTTGCCCAACGGCAAGTTCGCTGGGCAAATCTGTGAACTGATTACCCCAGTTATTCCACTTGATTCTGAAACGGCTGTTAAGCACGGCACAATGACCCTGCTGGAACTCGAGAGTCACTTAAAAACCGTGCGAATTAAACTCGAATTACAAGTAGACAATAATTTCCCAGAACCGCTCGAAAAAGCCCTTGACCGTCTGCGTGAAGAAGTCCTCAAAGCCGCCCATGACGGGGCAGAACTGATTATTCTCGAGGACAGGTTGGTTTACCGCTCTGGACACATGCCACTTGACCCGAGTTTAAGTATTGCCGAAGCCAACAAAGCCTTAGAGAACCTCAATTCCGATGGTCTGGCGTACCGCCGTCAAACCAGTTTGATTGTCTCGAGTGGGGCAGTTCGCAATTTGCATGACATCATGATGCTCTTAGGACTAGGCGCGGATGCAGTTGAGCCGTGGTTGTTATTGGCGGCTTTTTCTGGGGCAGATAAGCAATCGGCAGATAAAATTGTTTCGGCACTGACCAAAGGTGTCGAGAAAGTCATGTCTACCATGGGAATTCATGAATTACGTGGTTATGGACGGGTTTTTGCGGCGATTGGCTTAAAACCAGATTTGGCGGATAAACTCGGCATCAAGAGCTTTCTGGCTTCCGAAAAGGCTGGCTACGGCATGACCGACCTCGAAAAAACCATGCAAGACCGCCGTCATCGTTGGACATTGGGCGGGGCTTCGCTTGAACGCGATGCTCGCTTAAATACAAGGGTTTATAAACACGCTGCAGCCGCCGCCAATGGCGAAATTGCCGCTACTGATTATACTGGCAGAATTCGGGCGTTAGAACTCGAGTTTCCTGTGGCAGCCCGCAATCTGCTCGAGGTCAAGGGTTTATCTGGTCCTGCCACCGAACTTGAGATGCGCTCAGCCGAAGAAGTTGACATCAGTGCGGGTTCACACCGTTTGCCATTTGTGATTAGTGCCATGAGTTTTGGTTCTCAGGGCGAAACGGCGTTCAGGGCGTACCCAGAAGCCGCCAAACGCCTTGATATGGTCAGCATGAACGGTGAAGGCGGCGAAATTGCCGACATGATTGGACAGTACACCCGTTGGCGTGGTCAACAAGTGGCTTCTGGGCGCTTTGGGGTTTCTTCGGAAATGCTGAACAGTTCTGCCTTTATTGAAATTAAAATTGGTCAAGGTGCAAAACCCGGCGAAGGCGGACACTTACCCGGTTCTAAAGTCACTGCCAAAGTCGCAAAAGCAAGGCACGCGACCCAAGGCGTGGATTTGATTTCGCCCAGCAATAACCACGACCTTTATAGCATCGAAGATTTAGCCCAGTTAATCGAAGAACTCAAAACCATTAACCCTTACGCTAAAGTTTGTGTCAAAGTCCCTGTTGTACCCGACATTGGCACAATCTGTGTCGGTATCGCCAAAGCTGGGGCAGATGTGATTACGCTCTCGGGCTTTGAAGGCGGTACAGGTGCAGCCAGAGCGCACGCCCTAAAGTATGCGGGTTTCCCCGCCGAGATTGGACTGCGCCGCGCCCACCGCGCCTTGGTCATGGCTGGAATCCGCGACCGTGTAGAACTCTGGGTGGACGGCGGCATGAAAACTGCGCTCGATGTCGTCAAAATGGTTTGCCTTGGCGCAAACCGCGTCGGCTTTGGCACAATTAGCATGGCGGCGATAGGTTGCACCATTTGCCGAGGCTGCCAGTTAGATACTTGCCATGTCGGAATTGCCACCCAAGTCGAAACGCAAGAAGAAGCTGACCACAAAGGCATGAAACGCTTTGTGCCTCGAGAACTCGAAAAAGCTGTCGAGAACCTGACGCGCTTTTTTACAGGTATGGCATCAGAACTTCGGGCAATGGTTGCTACGCTAGGCTACGAACGACTCGAGGACATGATTGGACAAGTTCAGCACCTTGGGCATTTTATGGGCAAAGACAAACTCGATTTAAGTTATTTACTCGAGGAAGTCGAACCGCTTGCCTTACCAAAAACCGAGCGGGTGATTCGTAAACCGCTCAATTCGATGACGCGGATGCTCTCGAGTTGGATGGTGGACGCAGCCATTGGCGGCGATGAAGTCCTGACTTATCAAGATGGACCTGTTGCTAGTGCCGACCGCGCCCTTGGTACACATTTGGCAGGGGAACTGAGCAGGCGCAAAAACGATAAGAGCATGAAACTCGAGAAAGCCAAACTCTACTTTGACGGCGGCAGTATTCCGGGGAATGGTTTGGCGGCATTCAACACCAACCAACTCGAGATTCTGGTGGATGGTGGCGCTCAGGACGGCGTGGGCAAAGGCAGTTTTGGTGGCAAAGTTGTGATTATGAAAGGCTTAAACGACCAAGGTGTGCGGGTGGATGGATCGGTCGGAAAATCATTTGGCTACGGCGCAATCGGCGGTAAATTTATCATTCAAGGCAACGCCGACAGCCGCTTTTGTATCCGCTTATCAGGCGCAGATGTGGTGCTTGGTGGCGAAGTCAAAAAACCACTCGAGGACGCACTGGGAATGCTGGCGGCTCGAGCCAACGCCAAAGGATTTGCTTTTGAATACATGACCAACGGACGGGTGGTGGTACTCGGCGACCCGGGACCTTGGATTTGTAGCGGCATGACTGGCGGCGTGGTTTATTTGCGTTA
>JAYWHB010000020.1:0-1914 GCA_043777915.1 Deinococcales bacterium | reverse complement strand
CTATCGAAGCACATACCCATGCCAGCAATCACCTGAAAGGCATTCTTGGATTTATTGGGATGACCGATATTCAATTTATTAGCGCCGAAGGAATAAGTCAATTTCCCGATAAAAAAGCCGAAATTATCAGTGCTGCTCTCGAGAAAGTCTCGACTCTAGCGGCTGCCTAAAAAATATTCTAAAAACCGTATTTTTAAAACACGGTTTTTTCATGCCATAATTGGATGATGCAGGTTTTTATTGGCACTGGCGGTTTTTCCAACGATGATTGGGTTGGCATTTTTTATCCTGAGAGTCTGAAAAAGACCCAATGGCTCGAGTTTTACGCCCAGCATTTTAATACTGTGGAAATCAACAGCACCTTCTATGCCGTTCCCGCTCAAAAGCAAATGGCGAATATGATTAGCCGTACCAAAGGACAGATGATGTTTTGTGCCAAACTGCATAAAAGTTTCACCCATGACTTTACTGCCACCGCCAAAAGCGCCTCTGAATTCAAATACACCATGCAGCCGTTGCTCGAGGAAGGCAAACTTGGGGCGTTACTGGCACAATTTCCGTTTTCCTTTAAGAACACTTGCCAGTCTCGAGTCTACCTCGAGCAACTTGCCGCTTGGTTTAGCGGGTTTCCTGTAGCCGTCGAATTTCGTCATGCCAGTTGGGATAACAGGGCAGTCTATCAATTCCTAGCCGATTTAGGATTGCAACCAGTGAGTCTGGACTTACCGAGTTTAGCGGGATTGCCCGCCTCGGTCTTGCGTCATGACAAGATCGTTTATTTAAGGCTTCACGGACGAAACAGCGCCAATTGGTTTGAAGGTAAAGACGCAGCCGAACGCCACGATTACTTGTACACCCAAGCCGAACTCGAGCCGTGGGCAACGGTGCTAAAGCAAGTGCGAAACTCCCAGACCTATGTTTTTTTTGAGAATACCACCAGAGGACAAGGACTGGAGAATGCTCACACTTTTAAGGCACTGCTCGAGATATAGCGCAAGTCTTTAGCGCCGTAAATTCTTGGGGATTCTGTTGCCGTGCGCTTTGATTAAATCATCCACCATGTCATGAATTTGTTGTAAATCCAATTCGGCGGCGGTGTGTGGGTCGAGCATTGCAGCGTGGTAAATATGCTCACGGTTGCCAGTCAGAACTGCCTCGACGGTCAGTTCTTGAACATTGACATTGGTTCGCATCATGGCTGCCAAATGCGGCGGTAAAGCCCCTATTTTGGTCGGTTGAATCCCGTTCTTATCCACCAAGCACGGCACTTCAACACAACACCTTGCGGGCAGATTATCAATTAAACCATTGTTCGGCACATTGCCATAAATCACCCTTGGTTGCCCAGTGACGTGGCTATGAACAATTAAGCTGCCGTACTCGACACTGCGTTTGACCTCGAGTTTTTCATCTTTGTTCTCGAGCCGCCTTTGTAAATCCTGCCACTTAGCAGTGTTTAATTCACAACGCCGAATGTACTCTTCGATGGGAATGTTAAATTGCTCGAGCAATTCTGGGCGATTTTTCTTGATAAACCACGGCACATATTCGGCAAAATGCTCTGAAGATTCAGTCACGCTATAGCCAAAATGCCTAAAAACCTCGTAACGCACATGGTCAGTTAAACCCCAAGGCATATCGGCACTAATACGGTGGGTAAATTTTCCTTTTTGTACAAATTCACGCACCTTTGGGTATAAATCTTCTATTAAACCGTTTTTATGGTGCTGCTCGAGTTTTAAGTAAAACGCCATGTGGTTAATTCCAGCCACCAAATAATGGACTTCTTCGGGTGGTACACCAAGGTCAGTGGCGATTTCTTTGGCGGTGTGCGGCACGCTGTGGCATAAGCCGACCAGTTTGATTGGGCTGGCTTTACTCAGGGCAATACAGTTTATCGCCATTGGATTGACA
>JAYWHB010000019.1:0-15116 GCA_043777915.1 Deinococcales bacterium | reverse complement strand
ACCCAACAAAATGGTACTCATAGAAACCGTACCTGTGACCGTTCCCAAAATTAAAAATAAAATTGGTAAACCCCCATCCTCAATCAAACCCATAATGCCGTATACCTTGCCCATCATTTGATCTGGAATTAAACGCTGAATGACAGAAAAAGAAATTGTACTAGCAGTTAAACTAAAAAAACCAATGACAGCAGCAGTAACAAAGTAAAAAATGGGAAGTTGGAAATTTGAAGATACAAATATAATCAAAGGTGAAACCAACATCGAAACGAACAGGGTCGTATAATTATAAAGGCGTTCACCAAAACGAGAGACTAAAATACTCGAGCAAAGTGTACCAACAGAATAACACGCAAAAAACGTGCCAAAGACAGTGCTATCAAAAAGAAGGGGTAACTCAATCTTATAGGGTGCTAGAAAAGCCTGATTCAAAAAAATAAGAAGCGGACAAACAATAATACCTGAAGAAATCATCAATTGAACTGTTGCTTTAATCGTCACATTCGGGGTTATACCCTCATCGTGATCGGACTGGTTATTATGATTTCCAGCAGATTGTTCCGTGTTAATTAACAAAAAAATAATGCCCATCACAAAAAAACTAATAGCGTCAAGCACAATGGTCAATTGAACACCAAAAAAAGAAACGGCAAATCCTCCAATTAAAAAACCAAGAATAGAGGCAGAATTATAAAGCACACCCATCAAGCCATACGCCTGCATAAGATTGTCTTTACCCGTTAAACGAGGCAATAACTTACCAATAGCAGGGCGATAAAACAGTGAGATGATGGCATTAAACCCTACTAAAATGTACACAAAAACAATGTTAAAAAAACCTAGGAAATCAAACCCAATAAGTAAGAGCAGGGAAAAACAACGTAAAAAATCACCCCACGCCAAAAATTGTTTTAATTTGAGCCTATCAACCATAGATCCGGCATAAGGGCTAAACAAAGCAGCCGCAGCCGTAATTGCGAGGGTAAACGCAAAATTCTGTGTTGATTGAGTACGGTCAAGAATCAGGTAAGCCAATGCAGTAGCTGTCAAATAACTGCCTAGGGTTGAAAACCCTGTAGCAATGTAATACAAAAGAAAATCTTTGTTCCACAATTTACTAGACTGCATTACAGACCCATTAGAACTGAGGGTTTAAGAATTTGTTTAATCATAATTTGCTCCTTAGTTTGTCCATTCAACTGCATATAGGTTTACTTAATCACAAGCAACCAAAAGCATCTCATGGGCTTTTTGCCGAATAAGTGGGAAGGCACTCATCACTCCTGACGTAAGCACCAATACTTCGTTCAACACGGTAACTGCTTCCTGTTTTTCCTCATTCAAAATCAGACTGTACGCATAAATAGATAATGACTCAATGAGAAAGTCGGGTGAGTATTGCCTACAATAAATGATTAAAGAGCGCATACAGTCAACAGCAGCTTGAATATTTCCGTTCATGTGAAAAAGCATGGCATAGTTTTCATAAATTTGAATTTTATAGCGATGAATTATTCCTAAATCGTACTCCAGTTCAGGAACACCTAAACTGATTGCTTCTTCTATAAAACTGATGGCTTTTTGAATAGAACTCTCGGCTTCTACAGGTTTTCCTTCTTGAAGATAGTAGAGTGCCATTAAATTGCTAATCATTGAATTACAAAAAGAAAACAAGCCTTCTTTTGCATTTAAACAACTTAAAAAGGCTGTACACTCCCTAAGATTTTCATCAATTGAATGTGTTTTTGAGTTCCGAATATGCTTTATTGAAGCGACCAATTTTCTAAATCGAAATGAGAAATTCTCATAGCTATACAAAGATTTATCTTGAATATCATCAAATATTTCAAAACATTTTTCATCCTTTTTAACGGCTAAAATACAAGCAATGTAAAAAAGAAGATGTGTATTTTTGCAGTTACTAAAATACTCGGATTCAATAAAACTTTTACTTATCGCATAAGCATCATCCCAAGAACCCAAACGCACAATATAGTATTCGAGAGAATCAATTATCATTTTTTCATCGTTTAATATGTAATTGTACGATGTTTTGCTAAAATCGGTCTCAAAATAATTAGCCAAAAAATAATCTATTGAGTCACCAAAAAACTCAAGAAGTTTGTGTTTTTCCATCTTATCTAAAATGTTTTTAACAAAAAAATGCGAATTTTTATCTTCGCGTAAACCCAAATCGGTAATATTATTCGTTATAAAAAAATGGGTTTCTTTACCTAGGAAATAGCCTTCATATTCTTGGCTACAAAGATACTTATTATTCAAAATTTTAGAAAAAAATTGTATTGATGGTAATTCTAAAAACATCGCTCACTCCATATAATATAGGTATTCCATATCTAAATACGGTTTTTAGGGCGGAAAGAATCCGCCCTTCAATATAGAACCTTATGGTCCGATTTTCGGTCCGTGATTCCAAGCCATTAAAACGTTTTTCAGAAATTCTCTGACATTTTCCATTTCTTTTTGGATTTCTTGTTTAGTTTTCATTTTGCACACCTCCTTTTATTGAATGCAATTCGAGTCTAAGAAATTCGATTTCTTGGAAAGGATATTGGAGTCGCCCACATAAGTGAAGGGGATTTTTCCCCGAGACCACGGGATAAAATCCCCGTGATTTTTGTATTCCAAACCACTACACAATTTTAATTTTCTATTCACTATTTTACAATTGCCCTCGAGTACCCCATATCTTCGTATCCCGCTTGTCGTGCTTTTTCACGGTTTTCTCTGGCTAGTCTCGAGTATTTACAGTTTTTACCAATATTGTTCCAGAACCCGTAGTAATAATGCACCAAGCAACTTCGGTTGTCTAAGCGTAATTCTGAGTATGTTCCACCCAATTTTTCTAAGATAATGCTGATGTTGTTGCCAATAGTATTTCCGGATTTCCTAACTATATCGCCAATGACTTTATTGCTAAAGCTCCGTGCGACAAGCCGTAGCACTTCGCGTTCTTGGATGGTTAGGGCAGTTTGTTTTCCTTGTGGCATGTGTTTAAGTGCTTGTTTGGTGCTGAGGGCTTTGACCGCAGCTAGAATCATGTCTTCGGTAAGCCCGTTGACCACCAGCCCAAGTACGCCCATGTTGATAATATCGTCCCAGTATTCGGGGCAGGGGTTTGGAGTAAAAACAATCACTTTGCTTGGGTCTATGTCGGGGTTCTCGAGTTCGGTGCTGGCAGTGCTGAGTGAAGATTCTACTAAGATGATGTGTTCGGCACTATCCGAAATGCTCAGTCCGTAAGATAATAGTTCTTTGTGTAGCATCTTGGAAAAGTGGGCAGAATGGCAAATTACACGGATACATGACAGCATGGTTTCTCCCAATTGTGAATGATTGCTCGAGCTACTGCGTTGCGTTGCGTTGCGTTGCGTTGCGTTGCGTTGCGTTGCGTTGCGTTGCGTTGCGTTTTCATGTGATTTTTCTCCTTTGAATAGATTACTGCCCTTCCACCCTAAAACTCGAGTGCTGAGGGTCTGCTGAGGGTCTGCTGAACCCTCACTGAAAATCTACGGAATGCTTGCTTAGCAGTTGCTTAGCCCAAATTAACGATTTGCTTATTACGCTTCACTCACGCAGCTATTTGAAATTTAGCAAAACAGTTTGGGTTTCCCAAGCGCGAATTCTTAGGATTTTGGACTGTGTTCAAACTCGAGGTATTGCCCATAACATTGGTTTATCGGGCTGACCCGTTATCTTCTTTGAGCAATCTCAAAACTTTTGCCTTTGATTGATTGCTTTTAATTCTAGGATTCTCGAGGTGGCAATGTTCTTACGATGTTTTAGTTGACAAAATTTGTAAAGTAAACTTATTCTTTCATTCACCTTGGAGTTATTTATGTCAAACGGAACACTTATCTGGCTAACCGGTCTATCTGGCGCTGGTAAAACCACCATCACCCAAGCCCTCGCACCACGCCTAAGCGCCCTTGGTCATCAGGTCGAAATTTTGGACGGCGACGCGGTGCGTGAAACCCTTTCCAAAGGCTTAGGCTTCTCTAAAGAAGACCGCGACACCAACATTAAACGGATTGGCTTTGTGGCAAATTTACTGGCTAAACATGGCGTAACCGTTTTGGTCAGTGCCATCAGCCCGTACCGCGATGCTCGGCGCGAAGTCTTACTCGAGGCACAAAAAAATGGAGTCAAAGCGCTCGAGGTTTTTGTGGACGCACCGCTTGAAGTGGTGACAACACGCGATACCAAAGGCTTGTACAAAAAAGCGCTGGCTGGCGAAATTTTGCATTTTACAGGAGTCTCTGACCCCTACGAAGCCCCACTCGAGCCAGATTTGCATTTACGAACTGACCAACAAAGCCTCGAGCAGAGCGTCCAAGCCATTTTGGAAAAACTATGAGCCATGAAGCCGATACCCTCGAGTTTCTAAGCTCCGCCCTAGAACTGCACCAAGATACCCTGATGACCAGTGCTTTTAACTTAAATGGCACAGTGCTGCTCGACTTGGCGGTACAGGCTGGATTTAACGGGCAAGTGGTTTTTGTGGACACCGATTATCATTTCCCAGAAACTTTAGCCACTCGGGATGTCTTAGAAAAACGCTATCCAGACGTAAAATTTGTCACCTTAAACGCAGGGTTGCCACTGAATGACCTGTTTAAGACCGACACCACAGCTTGCTGTGCCGCCCGAAAAGTTGCACCGCTAAAAAACTATCTTGAGCAGCACAAACCCAGTGCATTACTAAACGCCCGCAGCCGTGAACAAAGCAATACTCGAGCCAGCATTGAACTGCGCGAAGAAACCCCTGAACGCATCACCTATAACCCACTGGCGTTTTGGACTCGAGCCGAACTCGAGGAGTACGCTGTGCAGCACGAATTACCCGTCAATCCGTTGTATTGGCAAGGTTACAGCAGCATCGGTTGTGCGCCATGTACACGGGCTGTAGAAAATAATGAAGATCCTCGAGCCGGACGTTGGTCTGGTACAGAAAAAACCGAATGTGGTTTATGGAATAGAGGCGGATTATGAGTTTAACAGCCCATGGTGGAACATTGGTCAACCGAGTACGCAGCCTTGTGGAATTGGGATTAAGCCCATCTGAACTTGAAGCCTTACCCAGTTTAGAGCTAAACGAACGCAGTTACGCCGACCTAGAATGTATTGCCACAGGCGTGTATTCGCCCCTGACTGGCTTTGTGGGTAGTAAAGACCATGCCCGAATTGTGCAAGAAATGCGTCTCGAGAATGGTTTACCTTGGAGTATCCCGATTACTTTGGGAGTCGAAGAAGCCTTATCTGGGCGGGTAAAACTTACCAAAAACGGTCTTGCTGTCGGGATTCTCGAGGTCTCAGAAAGTTATACCCCAGACCGCCAAGCCGAAAGCCAAGCGGTCTACCGCACCACCGACCCGAATCACCCCGGAGTGGCGGCATTGCTGGCACAAGCGCCAATTAACTTAGCGGGTGAAGTCTGGCTTTTTGAAGTCCCACGCGGACAATTTGCCACGCATCACCACACCCCACTCGAGACCCGAGTTTTGTTTGCCGAGAAGAATTGGAAAACAATCGTGGCATTCCAAACCCGCAACCCAGTCCACCGCGCCCACGAGTACCTGCACAAAGTCGCGCTCGAGACGATAGACGGCTTATTCTTAAACCCTTTGGTTGGCGAAACCAAATCCGATGATGTTCCCGTGGCGACCCGCATGAGTGCCTATGAAGTGCTGCTCGAGAATTATTATCCTAGCAACCGCGTTTTATTAGGGGCATACCCCGCCGCTATGCGCTATGCGGGTCCTCGAGAAGCGGTACTGCACGCCATCAGCCGCAAAAACTATGGTTGCACCCATTTTATTGTCGGACGCGACCACGCTGGGGTGGGTTCGTATTACGGCACTTACGATGCCCAAGAAATTTTTAACCAGTTTAGCCCTGAGGAAATCGGCATTGAAATCATCAAATTTGAGCATACGTTCTACTGCAAAAAATGTGGGGCAGTCGTCTCGAGCCGCACTTGTCCACACGATAAAAGCGAGCATCTGGTGCTAAGTGGCACAAAAGTACGAGAACTTCTGGCTTCTGGGCAACCTTTGCCCGCCGAATTCTCGAGACCCGAAGTTGCCGAAGTGCTGCGGGCAGCCTACGCAGGCAGCCCGTGAACCCCGTTGTTTTGGTGTTACTCGGGGCTGTTACGGGTGGACTAATTGCCACGACTGGACTGGGCGGCGGGAGCTTGCTGACCCCCGCGCTTTTATTCCTAGGATTACCCACACCTGTGTTGATCGGTACAGATTTACTGATTGCCAGCATCACCAAAATTGGCGCAGGTTGGCGACACCACCGCGAAGAAAACATAGACTGGAAAATTGTTTTCCAACTTGCCATTGGCAGCATCCCAGCCGGTTACTTAGCCAGTCTTGCCCATGTCAAAATAGAATTTTTACTTAAGTTACTGGCAGTTGCACTTGTGCTGACGGGTTTGAGTATCTTGGAGCGCCAACGCCGCCTAAGCAAAAAACCCGTCAGTCTCGAGCCAAATGAATTACCAAAACCATTCTGGGAACGAATTCCACTGCCGATTATTGGCGCTCTTGTTGGGGTTCTGGTCGGCTTAACCAGTGTTGGCAGTGGCGCAATGTTAGCGCTTGCCCTGACCTTTATTCGCCCAGCCCTGACTGGCTCGAGATTCGCTGGAACAGATGTGGCGCATGGTGTGATTATTTCGCTGGTGGCATCACTTGGACACGCCCAACGCAGCGCCATAGACTTTGCCGTAGTCGGTTGGGTTCTACTTGGCGCATTGCCCAGTGCCTGGATTTTTGCTGGAATCTCGAAGAAATTCCCAGAACGCTATTCCAAACCGCTCCTTGGTGGGGTCATGACCTTTGTGGGAACAGTCTTATTTTTGAAGTGAGCCTTGGTTTTGGGCTTCTAGTGCCTTCTCGAGCCGACGGTCTGGAATAAACCAAATCAGCGCATTAAATAAATACATCAGTCCTGCCAGCCATGGTAGCCAATTTGCCACCACAACCGCCACCAAATAGACCGCCACTGATAACTTACCTTTAGAGTCTGCACCAATGGCTTGAGCCAGTGCCGAACCTGAGCCGTGTAGCTTTAGAATCAAATTTTGTAAAATGACATAGGCAATGGCTGCCATAATCAGCACCAACCCGTAGACAGATGTCGGTAGGCTGGCAAAGTTGTTTTCGCCCATCCAACCAGTCGTAAACGGAATCAACGATAACCAGAACAGCAAATGCAAATTCGCCCACATGATGCTGGCATTGACGGTTTTGGTGACTTGCAACAAATGGTGGTGATTGTTCCAGTAAATGCCAACATTGATAAAACTCAGCACATAACTTAAAAAGACTGGTAGCAATTCAAGAATTGCACCAAGACTGGCTTCATGAGGCACTTTTAACTCGAGTACCATAATCGTGATGATAATCGCAAAAACCCCGTCGGAAAACGCTTCTAAACGACCTTTGTGCATATTTACGTCCTTTCATATGGTTCAAAGAGTTTGTTAAATTCATCCATTGCAAAACGGTCAGTCATACCCGCCAAATAATCGCAGACGGCTCGCTCTAAACCGACTTTTTCAACTCTGGCTTGATGGTTATTGGGCATCATCTTCGGGCGACTAATGAATGCTTTGTACAGACTGGTCAGGATATGCTCGGCTTTATGCACTTGGCGCATGACACGGTGATGGTAGTAAAAATTCTGATACAAAAAGGCTTTGAGTTCTTTAAGCATCACCCTTGCTTCTCCAGAGTGGGCAACCAAGGGTTTTTGGGCAGACCGAACTGCTCCAAGTGAACCAATGCCCTCGAGATTTTGGCTGCTGGTCTGCACAACATCGGTAATCACCCAGCCCAGCATTTCTCGAATCAGTACCCGCCGCTCAAACTCAGTCAGGTACTCGGGATTAAAACCAAGTTCTGCCGTGAAACGCTGCCAAATGTTCACCTCCACCAATTGCCGTGCCTCGAGTAACCCAGAGCGCAGACCATCATCTAAATCATGGGCGTTATAGGCGGTTTCATCGGCTAGATTGGCAATTTGCGCCTCAAGCGAAGCCCGCCAAGTCGGTTCAAAATCTGTGGCATCAGAGACATCGTACTCGGATTCGTGCTTGACAATTCCTTCTAACGTTTCCCAAGCCAGATTAAGCCCGTCCCAATTTTCATAGCGCTTCTCGAGTTTGGTCACAACCCGCAAAGATTGTTTATTGTGGTCAAAACCACCGTGCGAATCGAGTAAATTATCAAGTATCTTCTCGCCAGCATGACCAAACGGCGGATGCCCGAGGTCATGGCTCAGGGCAATCGTTTCGGTTAAATCCTCGTTGACCCCAAGCGCCCGGGCAATTGTACGTCCGACCTGCGCCACCTCGAGCGTGTGGGTTAAGCGGGTGCGGTAATAATCGCCTTGGGTGTTGGTAAACACTTGGGTTTTGTACTCGAGCCGCCGAAAAGCACTGGTGTGCAGCACGCGGTCACGGTCTTTTTGAAAAGCAGTGCGGAAAGCCGATTCAGACTCGAGATATAGCCTGCCCTTGGACTGCGCCGCTTGCACCGCATGAGGCGCAAGACTTAAACTTTCGATTCGTTCTAAATCGGCACGGGTTCGCATCTGTAAAGTTTAGCACTGTGGCTAACCAAAAATAGAAAAGCTCATAGCTTATAGTCCTTGAATTGCTCACGCAGGGCGCGTTTTAGGAATTTGCCAACTGTGGTTTTGGGGATTTCTGCCACAATTTCGTAAGCATCGGGCAGCATCCACTTGGCAAAACCATGCTCGAGCAGGTAGGCATCTAGGGATGGTTTATCAAGGCTCGAGCCTTCACGCAGCACAATCACACCAAGCGGACGCTCGTCCCATTTCGGGTGCGGCACAGCAACCACCGCCGCTTCTTTGATACTTGGGTGTCCCATCAGGGTATTTTCTAAATCAACACTAGAAATCCATTCACCGCCCGATTTAATCAGGTCTTTGGCGCGGTCTTGAATCATCATGTAGCCTTCGGGGTTGATGGTGGCAATGTCGCCCGTGTCAAACCAACCGTTTTGTTGGGTGGCGGCTGTTCCAGCCTCGTCTTTGTAATAACTGCCCGTGACCCACGGACCACGCACCAGTAAACGCCCGATGGTTTTTCCATCATTAGGTAAGGCGTTATCGTGTTCATCGGCTATTTTTAATTGTACCAGCGCTGTCGGACGACCCGTTAAAGCCATCTGATCGTATTTGGCGGCTTTCTCGAGATGATAATGCTCTGGTTTTAAGCTGTTCATTGTCCCAAGCGGTGTGGTTTCGGTCATGCCCCAAGCATGAATCACCCGCAGTCCATGACGTTCACCAAAAGCCTCAATCATGCCGCGAGGGGCGGCACTGCCACCGACGGTTAAAGAGCCAAGCTTGGCTAAATCGTAGGGTGTTTCGGCATTCTTGGCGCGGTCTAATTCGTCGAGTAGACCCATCCAAATGGTTGGAACACCGGCGGTATGGGTAATTTTTTCGGTCTCGAGAACTTTGGCTAAAAATTTGGGGTCAGTAAAGACACTGGTGAAAACCAAACTGGCACCGACCGTCGGACATAAGTACGGATAGCCCCACGCATTGACATGGAACATTGGCACAATGGGCAGCACTGTATCGTGTTCGGATAAACCCATCAGTTCGCCCATGGCGGCAGCTAAGCAGTGCAGCACAATCGCACGGTGCGAATACAAAACACCTTTCGGGTTGCCAGTTGTACCACTGGTGTAACACATCCCCGAGGCTTGGCGTTCATCTATGGCTGGGTACTCAAAGTGCTTGGCTTTACCAGCAATAAAGGCTTCATAATCTACGCAACCTGGTGGCAAGGCTGGGACTGCCCCCATAATCACTACCAATTTGATGTTCGGGCATTTTGGCAAAATACTTGGCAAGCGCGGCGCTAAAAAATTATCAACAAATAAAATTTTATCTTCGGCATGGTTAATAATATACGCCACTTGGTCATCGGGCAGCCGAATGTTAATCATATGGCAAACCGCACCCATGCTCGGTACAGCAAAGTACAACTCGAGATGCCTGAAGGTATTGGTGGCAAAGGTTGCTACGCGGTCGCCAGATTGCACACCCGCTTCGGACAGGGCATGCATCAGTTGATGGGTGCGCTCATACATCTGCCCGTAAGTCTGCTCGAGCCGCCCCGGAATTGGCAATTTGCTTTCGGGGTCAATACCGACTGGCACATACGAAATAATTTTTCGCTCGGCAAATAAATCCTTGGCACGCTCGAGCAAAAAAGGAATTGACAGTGGAACATCCATCATTGTGGATTGCAACATAACAGCCTCCTTGGGGTTGGTTTGATTCTAACGCAAAAGGCAGCTTGGTGGTATCTCGGGGTTTACTCGGTCACTTCTTCAGGTTCATAACCCAAATCAAGCAGTAAATCCATGTATAACGCCACCGCATTTTCACGGATAGACTCGAGATTGGTGTCGGTTTTGGCAGCAATTTTTAGGCACTCTGCCAGTAACTCAGGGTGAATCTCCCAACGCTCAAAGGGTTCTTCATCCGTTTCTTCAGACTGGTCGGTGTGTTCAGAAACTTCGGTCAGGGCAATCCGAGCGGCTTCATGTTCGGCATCTTTTTTACTGCGCCCATAACCCTTGTAGCCAGCGCCATTCCATTCCACCAGACTAATAAAGCCCTCGTTTGGTCGGTTTGGGTCGAGCAGTTCGGTCTTAAACTCGAGCGGGGTATTCTTGGCTTGTGCCAATTCATTCAGTTCAGCTTTGGGGGTACGACTCATAAACCTTATTCTACGCGAATCTCCAGCCAAAAAACGGGTTAGAATTGCCAAATGGAAGAACACATCGAACGGCAAATCCAGATTTTATTGGTGGACGACCACCCAATCGTCCGCAAAGGCACAAAAGAAATGCTCGAGCCGCACGCCGATTTTTTGGTGATTGGCGAAGCCGCCGACGGACGAGAAGCCCTTGCTTTTGTCAATGCCACCCGCCCAGACGTGATTTTAATGGATGTTTCCATGCCCGGCATGAACGGCATTGAAGCCACCAAACAAATTAAACAGCACCATCCGAGTGTAGCAGTTTTGGTCTTAACCAGTTTTGATGACGATGCTTATGTCTTTGCGCTGCTCGAGGCGGGGGCGGCTGGTTATATCCTTAAAAATGCTCGAGAAGAAGAACTGATTAACGCCATCCGAGCCGTCTTTCACGGTGAAAGTGCGCTTCACCCAAGCATTGCCAAAAAAGTCTTAAACCGATTCTCGCAACAACCAACGGTTGCCTTTGACGGCGAAGGACTCTCGCCAAGGGAACTCGAGGTTTTACGCGCCGCCGCCAGTGGCAGCACCAACAAAGAAATCGCTAAAGTCCTCGACATCTCACCACGCACCGTCCAAGTGCATCTGGCAAACGTCTTTAGTAAACTCGGTGTCGGCTCGAGAACCGAAGCAGTGTTATTCGGCATTAAACGCGGTTGGATAGACCCATCAACCGTAGGTTGATAAGAGGCGAAAGGCGAAGGGCAAAAGGCAAAGGGAAGAACAGTTTTTACTTTTGCCCTTCGCCTTTTGCCCTTTGCCTCTCCGAAGGAGATTTATGATTGTAGATTTACGTTCTGATACTGTCACCACCCCAACCCTCGAGATGCGCCAAGTGATGTTTGAAGCTCCAGTCGGCGACGATGTATACGGGGAAGACCCAACGGTCAATGCTTTGCAAGATTTTGTGGCGGATATGCTTGGGTTTGAAGCGGCACTCTTTACCAGCAGTGGGGTGCAAGCCAACCAGATTGCAATTGCGGCACACACCCAACGTGGACAGGAAGTGATTTGTAGCGAAGGCGCTCATATTTACGAGTATGAACTGGGGATGATGGCGGCTTTTGCTGGGGTTGTGCCGCGTTTTGTGGTTGCACCAAAAGGAGTACCCGAACCAACGGATATTCGCCGTGCGATTCGCCGCAGTGTGCATCAAAGCCCAAGTGGTTTAATTGCCCTCGAGAATACCCATAATCGGGCTGGTGGCACGGTACTGCCGCTCGAGATGATTCAGGAAACGCGCAGAATTTCACTCGAGGAAGGGATTCCACTGCATTTGGATGGCGCAAGGCTCTGGAATGCGCTGGCGGCTTTACAAATCGAGCCTCGAGAAGTCACACAGCATTTTGATAGCGCTGCTGTATGTCTGTCCAAGGGTTTGGGTGCGCCAGTCGGCAGCCTTGTGGCGGGTTCAAAAGCCTTTATCAAAGAATGCCACCGTTACCGCAAAATGCTTGGCGGTGGAATGCGTCAAGCGGGAAGTCTGGCATCAGCCGGAATGTACGCCCTGACGCATCACCGTGCCTTACTTGAGAAAACCCACAGCCAAGCCAAGCACCTCGGGCAGAGCCTTGCAGCACGTGGGTTTGCCATAGACCTTGAGCGAGTGCAGACCAATATGGTCTATATCAATCTCGAGAATGCCCCTGAAAGACTCGAGGCATGGGCAAGCCAAGGGGTTAAAGCTGGCATGATGAGTGAAAACTTGGTGCGTTTAGTCACCCATTTTCAGATTAGTGACGAGATGCTTGAACATGCCCTACAAGTCATTGGTGCGTAAATTTGATGCTCAAGTAAATTTTGCTTGTCACGCTCGAGTCACGCAAAACAACTATGATACTTATATCGGGTTTATACTCGAGTAAGATTCAAAGGAGCTACTTATGGATATTTTTGGGAAAATTCTTGGGCAATTCATTGACATCATTGAGTGGTTGGATAATTCCAACGATACCCTTGTCTACCGCTTTCAGCGTCAGGGAAACGAAATCAAGACTGGCGCGAAATTGGTGGTTCGTCCGGGGCAATTGGCGGTTTTTGTCAACGAAGGACAAGTCCAACAAGCCAGTTCAGAAACCAATAAAGGCATTGCCGATGCTTTTGGACCCGGAACATATGAACTAACCACCAAGAACTTGCCGATTCTGACCACCTTGCAAGGCTGGAAGTACGGTTTTAATAGCCCCTTCAAAGCCGAAGTTTATTTTTTCTCAACTCGAGTCTTTACAGGGCAAAAATGGGGAACACCCAACCCAATTATTCTGCGTGACCCAGAACTTGGTCCGGTTCGTCTGCGGGCGTTTGGTTCATATGCTTTTAAGGTCGTAGACCCACGCAAAATGCTCGAGCAATTGGTGGGTACAGATGGGCGCTTTGAAATCGAAGAAGTAGATGAGCAACTACGTGCCTTAATGGTCTCGAGATTTGCTGCTTGGGTCGGTAAAGCCAACATCAGTATTTATGATTTTGCAGCCCAGTATCCGCAAATGGGCGATGCCTTAAAAGAAGCGCTTCATGCCGACTTTGACCAGTACGGTCTTGGTTTAGAAACCATGCTGATTGAGAACGTCACCCTGCCCGAAGAAGTCGAAAAAGCGATTGATAAGCGCTCACAGATGGGTGTGATTGGCGATTTGGGCAAGTACACCCAATTCCAAGCCGCCAACGCCATCGAAGCCAGTGCCAATAACCCCGGCGGTGGCAATGCCTTCTTGGATGCTGGTGTCGGTGTGGCACTCGGTCAGCAAATGGCAGCCAACCTCGCCAACGCCAACCGTCCACAAGCTGCTCCTGTCGCCCCGCCCCCACTGCCCGGAGCAGATTGGTTTGTCGGTGTTGGCGGTCAGCAACAAGGACCATTCGATGCGACAGCTTTGGCAAATATGGCAAGGGGCGGGCAACTGACTCGAGAAACCTTGGTCTGGAAAAACGGCATGGCGGCTTGGGTCGCAGCCAGTGGCGTAGCCGAACTGAGCAGTGTTTTTGGGTCAGTTCCACCACCGCTTCCACCACAGTAGGGCGTTTTGGAAGAAGGAGGAAAGAGAAAAGAGAAATCACCCTCGTCCCCTTCCTCCTTTCTCTTTCTTGACCCTTAAAGCATCACCTCACGGGCTTGGGTCGCTTCCTCTAGGTGTCTTATATGTCTGAACAACGTTTTGAAATGATTTGGGATTGCCGTTATTGTGGCAATAAAAAAATGCTGGCGCGAACCCATCGGCATTGTACGACTTGCGGTGCGCCTCAAGACCCAACTTGGCGTTATTTCCCCGATGAATCAGAAGCGGTGGCGGTGCTGGATGCTGCCACCGAAGGGGCGGATGTTATCTGTTCGGCGTGTAAATCGCCCAATGCAAAATCAGCCGATTTTTGCCGCAATTGCGCTGCGCCATTAACCGATGCTGCCCAAGTGCGTTTGATGGGCGAGCAGACAAGGGGAGATGGGCAGTCGTTTGTTCAAGATGACTTAAAGGCACGTCAGCAAGCCGAGAAAGCCGTTCGCAATGCACCGACCAGCCGCCCCAGTCAAGGCAATTGGTCTTGGCTGATTATTGTAGCGGTGCTGATTATTGGTTCAATTTGGTGGTTTACACGGACTCGAGAAGCCACGGTTGCGGTCACGGGTCATGCGTGGCAACGCGAGATTAAAATTGAGAAATTTGCCCCAGTGCCAGCCAGTGCTTGGTGTGAATCCGTGCCAATTGGGGCATATAGTGTGCGTCAGTACCGCGATGTACGCTCTACTCGCAAAGTGGCAGATGGGCAGACTTGCCGCAGTGTGCGCCGTGACAATGGTGATGGCACGTACTCGCAACGCCGTGTCTGTGAAACCAAATACCGTTCTGAACCAATTTATGGCAATCGTTGTGATTTTGTGGTCAACACTTGGACGTACTCGAGAAGTGCGATTTCTAATGGGGTCAACCTTCAGACTCCTGTGGTTTGGGCTGTGACCAATGTAAAAAGTGGTTCGGGGATTGGGGCAGAACGAGAAGCAAACCGTTCCGAAAAATACACCCTAAATCTGGCGGGTAACAACGTCAAACCGTTTTCTTGTGATGTCCAAGAAGCCATTTGGCGGGCATCGAATGTTGGGGCAGTTTTTGGCTTAAAAGTTGGGCAGGCACTTGGTAACGCCCAATGCGAGACCTTGGTGGCAAAGTGAAGTTTTAATCTGTATGCCAAAGGTCATGGCGCAGTTGGTTCGGTGATTTGGCGTAGTGCTGCTCGAGGAATCACAATCCATCCCGCTCGAGGAATCACAATCCATCCCGCTCGA
>JAYWHB010000018.1:0-1917 GCA_043777915.1 Deinococcales bacterium | reverse complement strand
CGTGCTTCAAATGACACAGCAGTTTCGGCACTAACCCAATGAATCACACCAGATGCTTTTCCTTCGGGTAATACTGTACAGTGAATCTCGAGGATTTCGCCACTTGGGGATTTAACCACATTGGTACATTTTATAATCCCAGCCCCACGCAAACGAACAGTACCACCTAGAGATAAGCGCTTAAAACCAGCCGTTGGGGTCTCGAGGAAATCTTCGGTTTCTATAAAAATCTCGCGGGTCAGGCTGACGGCTCGAGTCGCATGTTCTGGGGACACACGCTGACCATTAGGAAGCGGTACGAGACCATCTGGACTGGCGTTAATCACATCCGGTGGGAAATACGGTAACTCGAGGGTTTGTGTGGCTTCTAGGTTCTCGAGAATCACTTTTAAGGGGCGCAAGACTGCCATAACCCTTGGGCTACGAGTGTTCAGGTCATCACGCACCGCATACTCGAGCGCACCAATATCCACGGTTCGATTAGTGCGCGACACACCAATGCCACGGGCAAAAGCACGAATTGCATCTTGGGTGACACCACGCCGACGCTGGGCAGCGATGGTTGGCATTCTCGGATCATCCCAACCTGAAACGCTGTTCAGAGCGATCAATTTTTTTAATTTGCGTTTAGAAACAATCGTGTACTCGAGGGAGCGCCGTCCAAATTCGTATTGATAGGGGCGAGATTTTAAGGCTGGATGCTGCACATGCTCAAGAACCCAGTCGTAAATTGCACGGTTATCTATAAACTCGAGGCTGCACAAGCTGTGGGTCACGCCGTTAATCGCATCGTTTAGGGCTTGGGCATAATCGTAAAGTGGATAAATACACCAGTTTTTACCTTGGCGGTAATGTTCGGTGTGCATAATTCGGTAAAGCGGTGGGTCACGCAGTTTCATGTTTGGATTGCTTAAATCTATTTTGGCTCGCAGGACGTGTTTACCGTTTATAATTTCACCACGCCGCATTCGTTTGAACAAATCAAGGTTTTCGGACACACTGCGCTCACGAAATGGGCTTGGTGTACCAGCCTTATCCACTGTGCCACGCAGTTTTGCCATGTCATCCGATGAAACACTTTCAACATAGGCTAAGCCTTTTTCAATTAGTTGCACCGCACATTCAAACATCACTTCAAAATCATCTGAGGCAAATTGAACTTCGGTTTTCCAACCCATCCACTCGAGGTCATGGGTAATGGCTTCTACATACTCGAGTTTTTCGGTTTCGGGATTGGTGTCATCCATGCGAAGCACCCAAACCCCGTTGTAATCGGCAGCTAAGCTATAATTAAGATTGCAAGCAAAAGTATGTCCAAGATGCGCGTAACCATTGGGTTCGGGCGGAAAGCGCGTCACGACTTTTTTCACACGCCCAGACTCGAGGTCGGCATCTATGGTTTCAGTAATAAAATTCGGAACAACAAGACGAGACATGTCTCGAGTCTACCGTACAAAAAGCAGTAGAATCTTATTATGTCCCTTAATTTTTCACTCAGTATTGAGCAACAACAACTCCAAGCCCTCGCACGCGAATTTACGGCTAAAGAAATCATTCCAATTGCTGCCGAGTATGATAGGCGCGAAGAATACCCTGCTCGGATTCTCGAAAAGGCATTTGAAGTCGGGCTTAGCAACATTATCATTCCCGAACAGGCTGGTGGACTTGGCTTGGGGATGCTTGAGGAAATTATTATTGGTGAAGAAATGGGTTATGGCTGTATGGGTATTTACACGATTTTAATGGCTTCTGAACTGGGTATCACGCCAATTCTGGTCGGGGGTACACCAGAACAACAAAAACGTTTTCTCGAGCCTTTAGCCCAAAAAGCTGGCTTAGCAAGTTTTGCCCTGTCCGAAGCAGGCAATGGCTCGGACGCAAGTGCAATGCGAACCAAAGCTGTTCTCGAGGGCGACG
>JAYWHB010000017.1:0-1918 GCA_043777915.1 Deinococcales bacterium | reverse complement strand
ACAACGCTAGATTATCCAAAACATCCATACCGCCTAAAGACTTAGGTACGATGTGTTCGATTGCAAAATCATCACTTGAAAAATTTTGTGGTGAACGGCAATACTCACAGCAAAATTCGGCTCGAGTCAGTACAAAATCACGAATTTCGGTCTTTGTCATGACTGAACGGCAATAGGCTGTAAACCAAACTGTAAACGCAATGCCTCGAGTGTGGTGTTACGCCGACGTGCTAACTCGAGTAACGCCTCGGTGCGTTGCAAGGTTAATTCTTCGGTTTGGTCAGACATGGCAATCAATTCGAGTTGTTCGGCAGCCGTCAGTGCTTTTGAGTCGCGTCTTTTGATTAACGCTCTATAGTCTAACCAAAAAGACTCTGGAAGCCCCAACGTAATTCTTTGCAGCAAAACAGTTTCGGTAACATCGGCTTGAAAACGAGATTTAAGGTCTTGCGCCAACCATGTCTCGAGTGGCAGCCCAGAAATTTGAGCTTCAAGCAAAAGCCGTTGCTCGAGGGCAGGGTCAAGAGTTAGGGTGAACGACATAGGAATAGTTTAGCACTTGGAGTCAGCTTACGGCTCGAGGCTGATTGCGGCTACATCTTCGCCTAAGCGCACAAAATGCTTCAAATTCAGGGTGTATAACTTTGTCGCCCCAACTTTTAAGGCACTGGTTGCAATCAGCGTGTCAAAAATCGCCCCGCCTTGAATACCCAAGCCAATTAAGCGTTCTACACTGCTTTGGTAGTCGCTTGGCTCGAGAATAATCTGTTCAACCCCTTTTAAGTTTCCATCAAGCATTTTTTTAACTTCTTTGGGTGGTACTGTATGCCGTCCAGTCAGCACCGAGTACAGTTCTGCAATGGTGTGGGTGCTGATGGCGGCTCGAGATGCGGCACGGCTTTCTAAAAACGCTTTTTTGCAGCGTAAATGTCCTTCTCGGTGCGGTAGCATCAGGGCAATCAACACACTTGTGTCAAAAATATCCCTATTCAAGGTCGTTGATTCTCTCATTGCGAGCGGCTGTGATCATCTCTTCGATTGATTCTGGAATATCTGCGCCTGTCCACACAAAAATCCCATCTTGTTCGATAACCTCTCCCTTTTGGCGTGGACTGAGCAACAGTGAACCGTTTTGTATCTGAATCTCGAGTTGGCTTTGAGGCTCAAGATTGAGTTCGGTTCGCAATCGTTTAGGGATGAGAACTCGCCCGAAGGTGTCTATGGAAATTGTTTCGGCTTGCATAATTGGCAATTATAGCAAAAAATTGGCAATTATATTTGCTTTTATTGCATCTCGAGACCACGGTTGATTGTTTCAAAGTCTTCTTTGCTAATTTTGCCGTGGTCAAACAATTCTTGGTTTTTCTCGAGGGCGGGTTTAATCTCACTTTGCTGGAAGCCTTTGTGGATTTGCAGTACAAACAGCACCAGCGCGGCACTTAAAAAAGCGAGCAGTACCAATGCGCCAAATTCATTGAGGTTGTTTAGGTTCAGTATCATAATCGTCTCCTTTTAGACGGCTCGAGAGTATTCCTAGATTCCATCTACTGTAATTTGATTATTGACGGTCATCACCCCCGCCGCATTCCAAGCGACTCGGCTGGCAGCATCTCGTTCTGTCCATGTGGGCAAGTTACCTGTAAGGGTGACATTGCCGTTATCTACGGTCACAATCAATTCTTTTGCATCGAGGTAACTGCTGCGCTCAAAAGCTGCTTCGATGGTTTCACGCACATCAGCACTGCTGAGGTATGGTTTTAAGGTAATCCGATTGTAGATGCCTTGGATACCACGCAAATGAATAACGGCATCGTAAATATTTTGTTTTTGGTACTGCCAATCCACTTGTCCCTCGAGTGTAATTATTCCCTGTTCGACCATAATTTGAATCTGTTCGTTTGCAATAGCCAGACTCCAT
>JAYWHB010000016.1:0-5339 GCA_043777915.1 Deinococcales bacterium | reverse complement strand
CTCGGGCTTTCTCGAGCATTGGGGCGTTTAAGTCGGTGGCAAAAATTTGCAAAGGCAGATTGATTTTATGTTGTGCCGTAAATTCTAAAAATGCCATGCTCAACGAATAGGCTTCTTGTCCTGTCGAACAACCACTGACCCAGATTCGCACCATATCGTCGGTGGCTCGGTTTTTAATCAGTTCAGGAAAAACTTTTTTCTGCAAGCACTCAAAAACATGAGTATCTCTGAAAAAACTGGTCACGCCAATCAATAAGTCTTGGTACAGTAACTCGAGCGCCACGGGCTGGTCGCGCAGGTATTGGGCGTAATCAAGCACAGAAGTCACCGAGTCAAGCAGCATCCGTCGGGCAATCCGCCGCCGAATCGTGGTCGAGCGGTACAAGGAAAAATCCACGTCTCGGGCATCGTGCAACAGATGAAAAATCCCCTCAAAGCCGTCTTCGCTGGTTGGTTTGGTGCTGGCTCGAGTTTTGGACTTTGCTTGTCCTAAATACGGGTCTTTTGCCAAGCTGCTTAATTTGCCAGCAATCTCTTCGGGCGACAGCACAAAGTCCACCACCCCCGCCGCAATTGCACTGCGTGGCATGGAAGCTGAACGTGCCGACTCTGGACGTTGGGCAAAGGTAATTCCGCCGGCGGCTTTAATCGCTTCCAAACCAACTGTGCCATCCGAAGCCGTACCCGATAAAACCACGCCGATTGCCTGATGCTGGCGGGCTTCGGACAAGGAGCTAAAAAATTCATTGATTGGCTGATGCAGTTCCCGCCCGACTGGGCGCTTTAAGAGCCGCAAAACACCGCCTTTAATCACCACACTGACATTGGGCGGAATCACATAGACACAATTGGCGGTCAGGCTGCTGCCGTCTTCAATCTCGAGAACCTGCATACTGGTGGTACGGGCTAGTAATTCGCTCAGTAGGCTGTCATGGCTGCGCTCGAGGTGTTGCAGCAAAACAAAAGCCATGCCCGTATCTGACGGCAGCGCCTTGAGCAACTTCGAGAATGCCTCGAGACCGCCAGCCGAAGCGCCAATCCCAACCACCACGGGTAATTCTTTTGATTTTTGCTTAACCACGCTACTCCTTGCGACTCTGGCTTTTGAACCTCGAGCGATGCTTATAATGAATCGGTTTTGTGATTGGTCAGACCCGAATAAGTTTATGAATCGTTTCTATCAAGAAATCAAAGGTTACTGGTTTGACCAAAAATCCATCGGCTATCTTGGCTCTTTGCCTGTCTTCTGGTTCATCTCTGCCCGAAACCACAATCACTTTTGGGCGAGGCTCGAGTTTTAATAAATGCTCGAGTGTAGCAAAACCATCGAATGTACCTGGCATCATCAGGTCAAGCAAAATTACATCTGGTCGGGTTTCAAGCGCAATTTTTAGTCCTATTTCGCCAGTTTCTGCGATTTCGACCACAAAACCAGCCAAACCAAGCCCACGCTGCATCAGACTTCGCATTCTGGGTTCGTCGTCAATCACCAAAATGCGGTACTGATTCACAATCTTCCAAAAAGGCTCATGGTTGCACTCTACACCTGATGTGAAGTTTTATCAAAAAAACTCTAAAACTTTTCAAAATTATACTTAACCTAGACACCCAAAAAAATGATTGCCAATAAAATAAGGTACTACTCAGGAATTTCAGGCTGCAACCGCTTTACTCGAGTCATAAAAAATTCGTGACTCGAGTAAAAAAGCTCCCATGAACCCGGTCAAATACCAACCAGTCTCAAGAATCAGTCTAAGCACAACAACCAACCTAAACCTGAGCCAAAGCTGAATTTTAGCTGAATGGCTTTAGCCATAAGGCTTAAATTGGCAATTTTGTCAACCCTAATCTGGCTCGGGTTCTGGCTTAGGTCGTTCGGGTTCAGGTCTTTCTGGCTCGGGTAGATGTTCGGGTGGTGTTGGTAACTCGATTTTTTCGGGTTCAAATGGCAGGGGTGGGTCTTCGGCGGGTATGGGCAGAATAGGAATCATATAAACACCTTTTGTTTTAACAATGGTTCAGGGATGTTGATTTCGGACAGTTCCTAGGCTGGAAACTGCTCACGCAAAAAAGAAAGAATTGGGTTGCGCCTACGCCCAATAATTTTTCCATGCTTTAAGGCTGCTAGTAAATCCATCGGGGTTTTTATTATGGTGTCGGTGGTCTCGAGGTAGACCGAACCAATATCGGCAGCCCGATGTGCATCTGAACCACCACTGATTGGCAAACCGTGGCTGGTTGCCCAGACGAGCGCGTGGTGATTACTTCTGGCTTGGGCTGTGTGTCCGTTAAAGGCTTCGATAATGTCTAAACTGGCTTTGATTCGTTCTCGAGCCACGGCTTTTAGGGTCGAAGGTTTTAAGTGGTCAAAGCCATGTGGCAAAAGTGCCAAGCCGCCCTGTTCGTGAATTTCGGCAAGGGTATGTTCTGGGCTTTGTCCGCGAGCAATTTTTTCTTGTAAAAATAAACCAATAATTTCGCCTTGGTTGGTGTAGACCTCTTCGCCAACAATAAACTGCGGATTGGCTAAACCAAGGGCAGCCAGTTCCTGAGCCGCCCAAATTTCGTTATGGTCGGTAATCGCTAGTACATCAATTTTGTTGTGCTGACACGCCAGCACGACGGCTTCTAGGCTGGTTTTACAATCATAAGAAGCTAAAGTATGACAATGTAAATCAATCCGCAACTAGACCACCACCATCTTGCGGCACAATCATCGTGATGGCGCTTGGTTCAACCCAGAATTCAATATGGCTGATGGGCAACTGACAACTGTCACCATCAAAATGCAACGCTCCACCAGAAAAGTCGAGTTGAACTTCTTTGATTCGCCGTAAAGTCACATTCTCGAGGCTATCGAGCGAACCAGTCAAGGCATTGATGGCATAATTCAAAAAACCAGAGCTATCATCTGGTTCAATCGTCATCAGGTCGAGTAAGCCGTCGCTGAGGTCGGCACTTGGTACAAGCGGTAAACGCGGTCCAAGCGCAGTGGTGTTCATGACTTCAAATAACGATAACTCGCCAGAAAATTTTTCGATGCTGTTATCTTCAAGCGTTGCCCGAAAGCCCATCTGAATTCGTGGTGCAAGCGCAATCGTTTTGCTTATCGCGTGCAACGCCCGCAGCACACTTTTGCCGTGGTCTTCGCCATAACTGAGCATCGCATGGGCAAATAAACCGACCCCAGCCCCCTCGAGAAAAACATCTTCTTGTTCATTGAAGCGCAGAATTCCCAAATCTACTTGGCGTTCAACCCGTTGCTCGAGTGCCGTAATCAGTTCAAATGGGTCGCGGCGCACGCCCAAAGCTCCAGCAAAGTTATTGGCTGTGCCGAGCGGCAACAGGATAATCGGTATTTTCCGTCCCCGTATACGTTTGACGACCTGACGCAAAGAGCCGTCACCACCAGCCACAATCACTGTGTCCTCGTTCTGCTCGAGAACCACGTCTAAATCTTCTAAGCTATTTGTTTGGCAAAGCTCAGGTTCGATACCGATGTTCTTGAGCGCCTCAATGATGCTGTTGGGGTCGGCGGCGGTGTTGCTGGCATTTGCGTTCCAAATCAGTTTGGCATTCATGGTGATATTTCAACCCCTCTGGCTGAGATGCGGCTGAGGCAAAGCTGGTGTTCATAAAATCTGGGATAGAATTTATGAGGTCATGCCTTTGCGTTTAGAACGTTAAGAAGAAAGCTGGTTACGATTTTTGTCTAGCCCAGCACAACCCGAATATGGTGTGTCAATCCATCTTTTAATAAGTTAATACTCGGTTGTGTCTGACCGTCAATTTCGATGTATCGTACCCCCGTAGACACGCCTTCTGGGTTTTGTATTTTAATAACGTACACAGAATTATGGTACTTAAAGACAATCTGATATTCTGCCCAATTGGTGGGGATACACGGGTCTAGCTCGAGCCGATTGCCACGTAACTTAAAACCAAGAATTGACTCGAGTCCAGCGCGGTACAACCAGCCACTCGAACCCGTGTACCAAGTCCAACCACCACGCCCAATATGTGGGTCTTTGGCATAAACGTCGGCGGAAAGGACATACGGTTCGACTTTATATTGGTTGACTTGACTAAAGTTACTGCTGTGAGAAATTGGGTTCAGTAAATCAAACAAGACCGTCGCTTTATTGCCCTTGCCCAGCATCGCAAACGCCACAACTGACCAAATGGCAGCGTGGGTGTATTGCCCACCATTTTCACGCACACCCGGCACATAGCCTTTAATATACCCAGGGTCGAGGGTTGTGTTTTCAAATGGCGGTGTAAACAATAAAATCAGTTGGTCGCTGCGTTTAATCAAGTGCTGCTCGAGCGAATTCATGGCTTGGGTGGCTCGAGAGTTTTCGGCTGCCCCCGAAATAACCGCCCAAGTCTGGGCAATCGAATCAATTTGGCATTCATCATTTTGGCTTGAACCGAGTGCTGTACCGTCATCAAAAAAGGCGCGTTTGTACCATTGTCCATCCCAGCCGTGGGTCTCGAGCGATTGCTGTAAGGCTTGGGCGTGGTTGTGCCAGATTTGCGCCCGTTCGGGTTCTTGGCGAGTTAAAGCAAGTTTTGCCCAAGCGATTAAGTTGGTGTACAAAAACCAGCCCAGCCAAACACTTTCGCCTTTTCCGTGCTGACCAACGCGGTTCATACCATCGTTCCAGTCGCCAGAGCCAATCAGGGGTAAGCCATGAATGCCAACCGCAAGGCTTTTATCCAGCGCTCGAGCGCCATGTTCAAACAACGAGGCAGACAATGCCGAAATACTTGGGGTGAAATAGGCATCTTCTTGGTCTGGCTCGAGTAGTAT
This sequence comes from Deinococcales bacterium, assembly GCA_043777915.1. Taxonomy (GTDB): domain Bacteria; phylum Deinococcota; class Deinococci; order Deinococcales; family JAAFIG01; genus JAAFIG01. Next base: position 526 of record JAYWHB010000016.1, on the reverse strand, counting down.
TCCTTCAATAAAGGCAACCTGTTCATCTAGCACATCAGCATCACCTGAAATCTCGAGATAGTGGCTAATCGCATACGGCAACCAAATCAGGTCATCAGAAATTCTGGTTCGCACCCCGCGTCCAACTGGCGGATGCCACCAATGTTGGACATCGCCCTCGAGAAATTGTCGGCTGGCAGATAATAAAATCTGCTTTCTTGCCAGTTCGGGTTTGATACTTGCCATTGCCATGGTGTCTTGGAGTTGGTCACGGAAACCATATGCACCACCCGCTTGGTAAAAACCTGTACGCGCCAGAATTCTCGAGGAGAGTGTTTGGTATGGCAGCCAACGGTTAAGCATAATGTCCATCGCTCGGTTTGGGGTTTGGACTTGGATGGTGTTTAGGGTTTGATGCCAATGGTTTTTTACTGATTCGAGAATTTGATTTATGTCAGTATTGCGGTAAAACTTGATCAGGTCTTGGGCTTGAGGCACCGAATCGGTTTGCCCGAGTAAAAAAATCACTTCAATTTTTGCACCAGCC
>JAYWHB010000015.1:0-1926 GCA_043777915.1 Deinococcales bacterium | reverse complement strand
GGACGGCGACCGTATTGGTCTGATAAACTGCCCAAAATCGGTGCAAAAATAAACTGCATGAGGGCGTAAACAGCTGTCAAAATGCCTGTGTAAAAAGCAGCATTGGAGGTGCTGCCACCCGTGAACTCTTCGATTAACTTGGGCAGCACTGGAATAATAAGTCCAATGCCCAAAATATCTAAAAATAGCGTAAAGAAAATAAAACCTATGGCGGGTGTGCGTTGACTCATCAAGGCTAGTTTACCCTATTTTACGCCTAGGCATAAATGCACCAAATAGCTTATGCTAAAATATAGATTGCCAGTCCCGAAGAACTCGAGTTACACTACGCCCATGACTGTTGTGGACACCCGTGCCTTAGTACAACAAGCTCGAGGTGGGCGAGTGATTCGCACAGGTTTTCTTGAAGGTGCAGAGCTTGACCGCCGAGCCTTGGCTGCCGATGGGATTCGTTTCGCGGCACATGGGGGTTTCCCTGATGCCAGCCGAGTGATTTACACCCTTTACCCAGAACATATTCCCAATGTGGATGACCCTGTGCGGGTCTTGCGACTCGAGACCGAAACCGAGCTTGATTTTGATACCGACGACCTGCGTATTGCCCTAGGGTTAAATCCAGAATTACTCGGTGATGTTCGTGAAGACCGCGATGGTTTTTACTTTGCCACCACCCAAAAAGGCGCAAAACAACTCGAGACGACCAAGCAACTGGTGTTACTCGGACGCACCATCGCCGTGCAATTTACACCCGCCGAAGGCAAAGCCTTAGAAAAGGGTAGCAAAACCCGCAGTGTGGTCGTGCCTAGTTTACGCCTCGATGTGGTTGGTGCAAAAGGTTTTGGAGTCTCGAGGGCTTATTTTCAAGCTGGCATCGAAGGCAAAAAAGTCCGAGTCAATGGCAATGTTGCTTCGTCCAGCACAGGTGTAAAAGTTGGCGACACCTTAGCTGCCGAAGGCATTGGGCGAATCGAATTTAAGCGTATCGAGGGCGAAACAAGGCGCGGCAACATTAAATTAGAACTCGAGATTCATAGGTAAGGCTGTGAGCTATAAGGCTTTTTCTGGGCGGCTCGAGGTTGATTGTTAAAAAGCTGCTTTTATACCAAGCCACTTAGAATTGTCCAAGCTCACATCTGGTGGAATATGGACTTTTGCGCCGACCCTCGAGCCAGCTTGAACCTGTGGATTGCGTCGTTGTGCCAGTTCAAGAATACTTTTACGTTCCGTCACTAAATGCAGCACATCGGTTTGAACTCGAGATAAATTCAGTAGCAATAACTCGAGTTCGCCAGCAATCACATCGGTGTAATCGGCACTGGTGAACTGGTCTTTGAATGCCATTGGGTATTTCCAAACTGCATCCTTAAAACTGGTTCGGACAATTAAGCTGTTAGTGGCGGCTCGAGCTGCTTCTTCGGCAATGGTTTTGGTCAGGCTATAGTAATTACTTGGGTTGGGCGCGTCGGCTTCTAAGTACATACCAACTTCACCATCAAACACATAATCGGTGCTGATATGGACTAGCCGCACACCATTGGCGGCTTTTGCCACATTTCTCGAGCCAATGACATTAACCGCATAGCAAGCCGCGTGGTCTTGTTCGGCTTTGGCAACATCGGTGTAGGCAGCTAAGTGCAGCACAATTTCAGGCTCGGCTTCGGCTATGGCTTGAGAAGTGGCGTTTTTATCCGTGATACTCAGCACTTTACTCGAGGGCGCAGTTACGTCCCAACCTCGAACTTTAAGCCTTGGCACGATGTCACTGCCCATTCGTCCAGCCCCACCAGTGATAAAAATCTTCATATCGAGCAGTTTAACCAATCTCGCGGTAGGTTTGTGTTCCGATACGGTACGTTTGTGTTCCGATACGGTACGTTTGTGTTCCGATACGGTACGTTTGTGTTCCGATACGGTACGTTTGTGTTC
>JAYWHB010000014.1:0-1928 GCA_043777915.1 Deinococcales bacterium | reverse complement strand
GGAACGGGCAAAAGTCGTATTGGCTGGGAATTATCCAGAGCGTTGGCGCTGCATTTTTTTGATACCGATAAAGTGATTGAAAAAGTGGCGGGGCTAACTGTGGCACAAATTTTTGAGGCGTACGGCGAACCGACTTTTAGGGCTTATGAATCCGAAACGGTCGAGCGTTGTATTGCCCTAAACGAAGCGGTGATTTCTTGTGGTGGAGGAACATTTAATAACTCAGAAAACCGCGCTAAGTTGCTGGCTCGAGGTCCTGTAGTTGCCCTTTCTGCCAGTCCAGAAACGATTCTTGAACGCACCAAACGCAGCCCTCGAGTCTTGCTGCAAGTTCCAGACCCGCTTGGCAAAATCCGTGAACTGCTCGAGATTAGAAAACCCTTTTATGACCAAGCCCCGATTCAAGTTTCTACCGATGGTCGTTTACGCCGCGAAGTAGTTCAAGAAATCGTTGAAAAACTCGAGTTGTGGCACGAACAAGAAGTAGCCGAATATGTCTGAACTTCTAGCCTGTTTATCACTTTTTTTTACGTCTGGGCTTGGTTCAGTTCGAGTCAAGACGTTAATTGAACATTTTGGAACTGCCGAAGCTGTCTTAAGCGCCAAGCTGCTCGAGTTACGGCAAGCTCGTGGTTTGGATGCTGCCAGTATCGCTGGTATTGGTTCGGAAGCCAATCGTCAACGAGCCGAAGCCGAACTGACTCGAGTCAACAAAATGGGTTTGACTTTACTGGGTTTAACCGACCCCCGTTATCCCGAAAGTTTAAGAGCCATTTATGACCCACCGCCAGTGCTGTGGGTGCGTGGTGAGGTCAGTGCCTTGGAGAATCTAACAGGAGTCTTGCCGCGCAGTATCGGCGTAGTTGGCACACGCAAAGCCAGCACTTATGCAAAAGCCTTCACCCAAAAACTGGCGCATGATTTAGCGCTGGTCGGTGTGACTGTCGTCTCTGGCTTAGCAAGGGGTATTGACACCGTGGCGCACACGTCAGCCGTGGAGGCTGGAGGCTCGAGTATCGCCGTGCTGGGTTGCGGCGTGGACACCATTTATCCATCCGAAAATAAAGCCTTGTCTGAACGCCTGACCGTGATTTCGGCTTATGCCCTCGGCACACCGCCGAACAGTTACAATTTTCCGCCACGCAACCGAATTATCGCTGGGCTTTGCAGTGGTAGTGTGGTCGTCGAGGGCGACACCGACAGTGGCGCAATGATTACAGCAGTGGCTGCACTCGAGGCAGGGCGCGAAGTTTTTGCTGTGCCGGGTAGGGCTGGCGATCCACTGGCTCGGGGACCACACAAACTGATTAAAGAAGGCGCAAGCCTAATCGAATCAGCCGCCGATGTCCTCGAGAATCTGCGGTGGACAGCCGCACCGCCCCGTTTAGCCCCAGAACTTGAAGGCGACGAAGCAACGATTTATAAAGCCCTAAACGGCGAAATGTTTCTGGACGAACTCTGCCAAAAAACTGGATTTATCACCCCTCGAGCCACGGTTGCGCTAACCATGCTGCACTTAAAAGGCGTGATTCTCGAGTTACCCGGTGGGCGGTATAGCAAAAACTAGGGGCTATGGACTCAACGCCAACTATGTACTTGATGCTTAACGGAGATTTAGATGCCGCAAAGTGATTTGATAAATAATTTGCCAATACCTGAGACGGTTTTATTTATGCCTTGCCCCTATTGTCAACAGGGAGACCACTTTCAAGTCCTGACCATAGCAGGAATTAAAGTCTTTTATTGTCACGAATTTAGCTGTTTTTATCTTTCTGCAAAATATGACAAATTTATTCGTAGTCCCGAAATTACTATTGACTATTTTGATTTGACAATAGTTCGGAACGTTTTTGAAAAAGTGGAAGCCATCAATTAAGCTGTGAGTATCTAAAATCCACACTTAAAAGTAGCTTCCTATGAATATCCTA
>JAYWHB010000013.1:0-5370 GCA_043777915.1 Deinococcales bacterium | reverse complement strand
CCAGTCCATCTCCGGGTTTAATCACGCCTACACCACCGAGTGCGTACTCCCCCTCGAGTTGCACCAACACAGCCGTTCTCGAGACATCCACGACTGTTCCGACCCGTGTCCCTCGGTGACGTGGCGCTCTGCCATGCACCACCGTTTGATGATTCACCCCCTGCATAAATGCAGGCAACAACCCTCTCGAGTACACACCCTCGAGCAAGAATTTTGTTTCCCGATTTTCCGTAGGGGAGGACCCCCGTGTCCTCCCTGCCTCTGATTCGCCCTGTTCATTCCAAGCCGAGTCAATTGCTTGCCTGTACGCATTCGTCGCGGCTGCCACATACTCGGCATCTTTATAACGCCCCTCGATTTTCAGGCAATCCACCCCAATCCGAATCAGTTCTGGAATCTGCTCGAGGGCAAATAAATCTTGTGGCGACAGTAAATACCGAAACTCGCCAAGGTCGCGCTCCTCACCATCCACCATCAGGTCATACGGCATTCGACAAGCCTGAGCGCACGCGCCGCGATTGGCACTGCGTCCTCCCCACGCCTCAGAACTAAAGCATTGCCCACTGTACGAAACGCACAATGCCCCATGCACAAAAACCTCCAGTTCTAGGTCAGTGGCTTTTTTAATCAGTTCGATGTCTTTTAAGCTCAGTTCCCGAGCCAGCACCGCCCTCGAGACCCCAAGGCTACGTGCCAATTCTGCGCCTTCAGCACTGGTAATGGTCATTTGTGTACTGGCATGAATTGGTAGTTCTGGGGCGATTTGGTGGGCTAATTTAATTGCCCCAATGTCTTGAACAATAATCGCGTCCGCACCAGATTCGGCTATCCCTTCGATTTCCTGTACTAGATGCTCGAGTTCTGAATCAAACACCAGTGTGTTCATGGCAACAAATGCCATTACCCCACGTTCGTGCAAACCCGCCACGACTTCGGGCAGATTTTCATGGTTAAAACTCATGGCTTTGGCTCTGGCATTAAAGCCTTCTAAGCCAAAATACACGGCATCCGCCCCTGCTTCTATGGCGGCGTGTAATTGTGGCATTCCGCCGGCTGGACTCATCAATTCGGGTTTACGGGCTACTCGAGACATAGCCGGCATTGTCTCATGAATCGGTGAGAGGTTAAGCGTGTAAACTGTTCTTAATGAAAACCTTTCTAAAAAGCATTCAAATTGAGGGCTTTAAGTCCATCCGCTCGAGTACCCTCGAGTTACGACCTTTGAATGTGCTGATTGGAGCTAATGGAGCGGGGAAGTCCAATTTTATATCGTTTTTTAAGATGCTTCGTGCAATTAATCTTGGGGAATTTGGATATTGGCTTCAACAAAGTGCAGGGGGCGCAAGGAGTATTTTACATTTGAATCCAAAAGTAACCGATACTATTTCGGCGGAACTAAAGTATCAAACAGAACAAGGCTTAATGACATTTTCTTTTAAGATAAAACACACATCGGCAAACGATGGTTTTGTCTTTATAAGTGAACAATATTTTAAAAGTAAAGATGAACTATCAAAACCAGATAATTTTTTTTTGGCATCCAGTGGTTTTCATGAAGTTCCGCTTGGAGGTATGTCCAGAAACTCAGAGTTGAAAAAATTATTTCCACATGAAGATGGTGCAAAAATACAAGGCTTGATGCAACAGTTATTGTCCAGAACAATTGCATACCAATTTCATGATACCAGTGAAAATGCGTATATGAAACTAACAGGGACATTAGATGATGATGTTTTTCTAAGGTCAGATGCTGGTAATTTAGCAGCTGTTTTGTACAAATTAAAAAACCATCACCCAAAACATTACAAGCACATCCTAAAGACTATTCAACTCACCGCTCCGTTTTTCAAAGATTTTGTTCTCGAGCCAAATGGTCATTCGATTCGGCTTAGATACTCAGAATTTGGCTCAGACATTGTTTATGGCGCTCATCAAATTTCGGACGGAACACTGCGTTTTATGGCACTGATGACTTTGCTTTTGCAGCCGCTTGAGCAGATGCCAAGCGTTATTTTGATTGACGAACCAGAACTTGGTTTGCACCCTCATGCACTTGAAGTGTTGCTCTCTATCATGCGGCGTGTTTCAAAAAATCGCCAAATTATTGTTTCCACCCAATCAGTTTCTTTGGTTGACAGACTCGAGCCAGAAGAAGTCATTGTGGTTGAGCGGCAAAACAATGAATCGCAGTTTAAGCGCTTAGATCCACAAAGTCTTGAAACTTGGCTCGAGGATTATAGCCTTGGCGAGCTTTGGGAAAAGAATGTTTTTGGTGGGAGACCATCTCGATGAAGCGGCTTAACATCCTCACCGAAGGTCAAACAGAAGAAAAATTTGCTCGAGAAATACTCGCTCCACATTTGGCACTTTTTGGGCTTGATGTCAGTGTACGACTCTTGATAACTGGAAAAACTCGCCAATACCAAGTGGGTGGAATGCGCCAATCAAAACTGCACAAAGGCGGCTTATTAAATTTTGCCCAAGTCAAGCAAGATTTGGTTCGCTGGCGGAATCAGGAATCTGGGGCTTTTCTGACCACGATGTTTGATTTGTATGCACTTCCAGATGATTTCCCCGAGTTTACCCAAAATATAACGCTTGAGCCTATAAAGCGCGTGCAGAAACTTGAACAAGCATTTGCAAAAGAAGTTGCCTTGCAAAATTTTATTCCCTACATTCAACTTCACGAATTTGAAGCCTTGCTTTTTGTTGATGTAGATATTCTTAACGAATATGTGACGATGGATTTTGAATCACCCAGTAAAACTTTACATTCGTTGCAGGCGGTAATTCAGCAGTTTGAAAACCCTGAACTGATCAATGACTCACCACACACTGCACCTTCAAAACGACTCGAATCCATCTTTGGCAAACAATTTAATAAAGTTGAGCATGGTTTTGTGGTTGCTTCTGAAATCGGCTTAGAAAAAATTCGAGCCAAATGCCCACACTTTAATGAGTGGGTCACAAAACTCGAGAACATCTAAGCCAATTCTTCAAAGACCCCGAGTTTACGAAAACGCTTGGCTCGAGAATCAAGTAATTCGCTGTGGCTCATGCCTTTCATCTGCTCGAGATGATGTAACAGGGCTTTTTTGAGTTCGTCACTCGAGCCAACTGGGTCGTTGTGCGCTCCGCCTTTGGGTTCGGGAATGACCTCATCCACAATCGCAAACTGCTCGAGGTCTTTAGCGGTTAAGCGCAGGGCTTCGGCGGCTTTGGAGGCTTCTTTAGCATCGCGCCAGACAATTGCCGCACAGGATTCTGGACTAATCACGCTGTAGACCGCATTCTCGAGAATCAGCACACGGTTGCCGACAGCAATTGCCAGCGCCCCGCCACTGCCGCCTTCGCCGATAATCACGCTAATAACTGGCACTCGCAAGCGAGTCATTTTTTGGATACTCTGGGCAATCAGCCAAGCCTGTCCGCGTTCCTCGGCGGCGATTCCGGGGTATGCACCGGGCGTGTCCACAAGGGTAATGAGTGGCAAGCCAAATTTATCTGCCATGTCCATTAAGCGCATGGCTTTACGAAACCCCTCGGGGTGTGCCATACCAAAATTCCGAGCAATGTTTTCTTTGGTGTCGCGTCCTTTTTGCTGGGCAATCAGCACAATTGCCTGACCCTCGAGCCGCGCCAAACCGCCAACAATTGCCGAATCTTCGCCATAAGCCCTATCGCCATGCAATTCCTGAAAATCGGTAAAAATACGCCCGATAAAATCTAATGCTGTCGGTCTACCCGGCGCTCGAGCTAACTGCACCCTTTGCCAACGGGTCAATTTATCGTAAGTCTCAGAGCGTAAGCGTTCCAAGCGCTTCTCGAGTAAGGCAAGTTCTTCGGTCATGTCTACATTGCTGTTGCTGCCGTAGGTTTTTAACTCCTCAATGCGGGTTTCGAGGTCAACAATCGGTTTTTCAAATTCAAGGGCTGGCATGGTATCTCCGATTGGTAGGGGCGAGGCATGGCTTCATTTCCGTCTCCCAAAAAGCCCTGTGCGTGGTGGTTCTGGCACTTTTATCTCGAGGGCAGTGACTTCTGGTTTGGGTTGATTACGCAGCCCCGCGATTAAATTGGCAAGGGTTTCGCGGTGTTGCCTTCTGTCTACAACCATATCTATAAACCCTTTTTTCTCGTAAAACTCGGAGCGTTGGAAACCATCGGGGAGGCTTTGACGGACAGTTTGTTCAATCACCCGTTGACCCGCAAAACCAATTAAGGCATCTGGTTCGCCAATCACAATGTCGCCAATCGCGGCAAAACTAGCCGCCACGCCACCTGTGGTTGGGTCTGCCAGAATAGTGATGTACGGCAATCCCTTGGCGGCTAATTGCTCGAGGGCAAAGGTGGTTTTTGCCATTTGCATCAGGCTTAACGCGCCTTCCATCATTCGCGCACCGCCCGAAGCCGTGACCAGAATCATGCTGCGGTCTTCTTTGGTCGCCAGTTCAATTGCCCTTGTAATCTCTTCGCCTTCGCTGCTGCCCATGCTGCCGCCAGCAAATTCAAAATCCATGACACAAATTACGATTGGTAAACCCGCTAAGCTGCCCCGTCCAGCATAAATGGCAGATTCGCGTCCGGTCTTTTTACGCGCCCGCTCGAGTTTTGCCACATAAGTATCGGTGTCCACAAATTCAAGTGGGTCTTTGGCTCTAATTTTTCCACTGGTGACTTGAAATGTTCCAACATCGAGCAGCCCCTCAACACGGCGCTTGACTGGAATTCGGTGATGATAGCCGCACTTGGGGCAAACCCGCAAATTCTGCTCGAGTTCTTTATTATAGACCTGTGCATTGCATTTCGGACACTTTCCCCACAAGTCTGGCAAGTCATCATTGACCGTATTTTCTTTTTGTTGCGGTGGTCGCCGCCTAAAAAAACGCTCGAGGGTCATAAGAATTTCCTTCTCGAGGGTACAAGAATCGCTTTCACAGGTTCATTCTACAATCTAAACTGCATGAGTTGCTTAGACTGGGTTCAAAAAGAACGGATTCTCGAGACCATCAAAAGGGTTTTTACTATTTTGCAGCAAGCTGCTAACATAATCTTATGGCTTACACGACCTTTACACTAGAAAAACTCCAAGACCAATTTGGGATTATGGCGTTAGACACAAGTATCCTAAGTAATGTACAAGCAGTACCCGTCTCGAGTTGGCTCAAAGAAACCTTGCACCGCATGGGTGATAGTGCCTTTAAGACCAGAAGTGAAAAAGCCCGTTCAGAATTTATTATCGCCCCAATCCTGACCGAAATACTCGAGCTAAATCAGCACCGTTTTGCCTTATTTTCGGGTCAATACTTTGATGTTGAACCCGAAACGGGCTTATCGGGCGAATGCGATTTTTTACTGACCATGCAGCCC
>JAYWHB010000012.1:0-5372 GCA_043777915.1 Deinococcales bacterium | reverse complement strand
CTATAGCAAGATTTTGCGTTAGGGATGGCTTTACTTGTGATAATGTCACAAATCACGCTGCTGTCTCAAAAGACATGAGAAAACGTTTTCTTATTACTGGGATTCTATGCCAAAACCCAAGAAACTTCTAACTCCGATGGGTTGAAGCACGAATACGCAACCTTGAAGGAATAATGATTGGTTTGGTCAAAACAGTTTTATGCTCAAGTTGCACAATCAATTGTTCTACAGCCGCACGCCCAAGCTCGAGACTAGGTACAGTAGCCGTGGTCAGTGCAGGGCTGGCTTGATTAGCGTAAGGGATGTCACCAATACCAGCAATCGCAAGGTCATCTGGAATACGAAACCCAAGGATTTTAGCAGCCCCCATAAAGCCTAAAGCGGCAAGGTCATTGTAGGCTAGTACCGCGTCTGGAGGTTGCGTACCAAGCAAGAGTTCACCTGCGACTGCTGCACCACCATCAAGGGTAGGGGCTTGCAAACAAACCTCTTTTACTTCGAGATTCGCTTCTTGCAGAGCTTGTGTCCAACCCTCACGACGTTGCTGATTGGGCCAGAAATCGGGTCCTGATAAAAACGCGATGTGTTTCCTACCTGTGGTGATCAAATGTCGGGTCAGTTGGTAAGCAATTTCAAACTCATTGGAGATCAAACTGCTGACTGGCGCTCCTGGAATACGTCCGACCACCACAAGCGGTTTGCGCTCTGCGATTTCCCTCAATGCCTGATCTGATTGCCTCGAGCCAGCTAGAACCAACCCATCGGCTCGTTTGGCAAGGGCATCAAGCAATTGTTGTTCACGGTCTGCGCTTTCATCTGCGTCGCCAAGTAAAACCGTAAATCCATGCTTGGCAGCCATCTGGCTTGCGCCCTTAACGATGCTTGCAAAATACGGATTACCAATATCCAAAATAACCACACCTATCGTGTTGGTACGACCTGTAATCATGCTTTGGGCAACCGGATTAGGTGTAAATTTTAGGTGCTGTACAGCTTCCCAAACTCGAGCTTCAACGGCTGGAGAAAAGCGTTTGGTGTGGTTGATGACTTTGGATACTGTTGATAGCGAGACACTGGCATGCCGAGCAACATCTTTAATAGTGGGCATTCTCTTGCTCCTGAATGGTGAGTATCTCTAGGGTGGCTAGTTTGGGCAGCATAGCAGATTTATGTCACTCCAGACCCAAGCCAAGCAAAGACCTTGCTTTTTATTGATTTGCGTCTTAGATTGTTGGGAAAACATTTTCCCAATGTACCGAGGAGGCAGTTCAAATCATGAATCAAAGTTCACAGCCTTTACAGCATCAAATCGCAGTGGTCACAGGTGGCAGTGGCGTACTTGGCAGTGCCTTGTGTGAAGCACTGGCACAAGCTGGCGCTCGAGTCGTGGTCTTAGGGCGTAACCTTGAGAAAGCTCAGGCTATTGCCACTGCGCTTCCAAATCAAGCCATAGCCCTTCGTTGCGATGTACTTGACCAGTCTCAATTACAAGAAGCTCGAGCTAAAATTCATGCCCATTTTGGGCAAGTGGACATATTGGTGAACTGCGCTGGCGGCAATACATCAGATGCTGGAACATCAGCAGATCGCACATTTTTTGAGATTGATGAAAGCGCTGTTTTACACATGATCAACCTCAATTTTCTAGGAACCCTGAGAGGGTGTCAGGTGTTTGGTCAGGACATGGTTACTCGAGGGTCTGGTAGCATCGTCAACATTGGTTCGATGGCAGCATTTCGTCCAGTGACAAGAGGTTTGGGGTATGGCGCAGCAAAAGCAGCCGTGTCGCAATTCACCCAATGGTTGGCAGTGTATTTTGCTCAAGAATATAATCCAAACATTCGCGTCAATGCCATTGCACCGGGGTTTTTCCTAACCGAACAAAACCGTTACTTACTCGAGAATTCAGATGGCACATACACTTCTCGAGCGCAAAGTATTGTCAATCACACACCCCAAAAACGTTTCGGGGTGGCTCAAGACTTACAAAGCACTTTACTTTGGTTGGTTGATCCCACATCGGCTTTTATAACTGGCACAATTATTCCTGTGGATGGTGGATTCTCAAGTTTTTCGGGAGTGTAAAATATGCAAACATTAAACTCCTTGCAACTCGACCCAAATCGGTATTTTGAACCCGAACCCAAACAAGGCAACCTTGCTGCAAGCCTCTTCTCGAGTATCCAGCATCTTCCAATCGTCTCACCGCATGGGCATGTGGATGCAAATATCTTGCTCAATAACAGTTTTGAAAACCCTGCACAATTCTTAATCACATCTGATCACTACGTTTTTCGGATGTTATATAGCCATGGTCTGTCACTTGAGCAACTGGGTGTCCCAACCCGTGACGGAAAAAATGTCGAACAAGACCCACGCAAAATCTGGAATCTGTTCTGCCAACACTATTATATTTTCGCGGGGACACCTACTGCCCTCTGGCTTAAATATGTACTGGTGGAGGTTTTTGGTATTTTTGAAAAACCCAATGCCAAAAATGCGAATCGTTTATATGACGAACTTGCGATAAAACTTACGACCAATGCATTCAGTCCAAGGGAAATGTTCAAACGCTTCAAAATCGAGGTGCTATCAACCACCGATGCTGTCACAGACACACTCGAGGCGCACCAAAATTTACTGCTCGAAGGTTGGAATATGGTAAGACCAACCTTTCGCCCTGATCAAGTGCTGAATTTGAATACCCCAGATTGGCTCAAAAACATTCAGACCCTCTCAAAACGCTCAAACATCAACATCACCGATTTCAATAGTTTTATTGCTGCTCTCGAGGAACGTCGGGCTTTCTTCAAATCGCTTGGCGCAACCGCCACCGACCATGACGCATTCAGCCCTCACACCGAAAAACTCGAAGCTCATGAATTAAACACGATTTTCAACTCTGCCTTAAAGAAAAATCTTAATACCAATGATGCCAGTCGTTTTATGGCACATATGCTGATCGAGATGGCAGGTATGAGCAGCCAAGATGGACTGGTGATGCAACTGCATGTTGGAAGTTTACGCAGTCACAACCGAAGTCTTCTGGCTCGTTTTGGCTCAGATCATGGGTCGGATATACCTGTGAGCGTTGATTGGACTCGAGGCTTACGTGCCTTACTTGAAGAATTCGGCAACCATCCAAGCCTCCGCATCATTCTATTCACCCTCGATGAAAGTACCTACTCCAGAGAACTCGCTCCACTGGCTGGACATTATCCTGTATTGCGGCTTGGACCACCATGGTGGTTTTTTGACAGCAAAAAAGGCATTGAACGCTACCTCGACGCGGTACTCGAAACAACAGGGGTCTATAAACTTGCAGGCTTTAATGATGACTCGAGAAACCTTGCTGTAATCCCAGCCCGACATGACCTATGGCGGCGCGTGACTTGCAATTGGCTTGCGGGGCTGGTAATACGTGGGCAACTTGACGAAGATGATGCAGCTATCATGGCAAAAGCACTTGCTTATGATTTGGCAAAAAAAGCTTATGGCTTATAAACAAAAGTTCAAGATGTTTGTGACCCAAGTATCTTCCGGAAATGTTTTAGGAGTTTTATGCAAATGACAATGCGTTGGTACGGCTCGAGCGACCCAGTAAAACTCGAGAACATTCGGCAAGTGCCTTCAGTTGAAGGTGTGGTTGGAGCAATGTTTGAGATTCCTGTCGGCGAGGTTTGGAGTCTCGAAGCGATTTTAGGTTTACAGTCACGAATAAAAAGTGCGGGCTTAAATCTAAGTGTCATTGAAAGCATTCCAGTTCACGAAAGCATTAAACTTGGTACACCCGACCGTGACCAGTACATTGAACATTACGCACAAAGTATTCGCAACATGGCAAGCGCAGGCGTATATGTGCTGTGTTATAACTTCATGCCAATTTTTGATTGGATGCGAACTGACCTTTATTTCCCTCTTCCAGACGGCTCGACAACCATGTTGTACGATCAAAAGGTATTGGATCAAATGGATTTATCACATGGTCTAGCTCGACTTCCTGCATGGGCAAACGATTTTGACGCACCCGCCATGAACCGCCTTGGTGAGCAATACCGAGAACTTGGCGAGGTGGGTTTGCTCGAGAATTTTGCCTACTTTTTGCGGGCAGTCATACCTGTTGCCGCCGCATTTGGCGTAAAAATGGCACTTCACCCAGATGACCCACCTTGGTCATTATTTGGCGTACCACGCATTGTTCGGGATACAGTTAGTATCCAAAAAATTCTGGATGTTGTGAACCATCCAGCACATGGTTTAACCTTCTGCACAGGTTCGCTCGGTTGCAACCCGAAGAATAACCTTCCTGAAATGGCAGCCCAATTTGCATCTCGAGTCAATTTTGTCCATGCTAGAAATGTCAAAACCATTGCCGAAAAAACTTTTCTTGAGGTACAACACCCTAGTTATTACGGTGATGTAGATATGTACGCGGTGCTAAAAACCTTGATGGCTGGCGGATTTAGTGGCTTTATTCGATCTGACCACGGACGCATGATTTGGGGTGAGACCGGCACACCCGGTTACGGTCTGTTTGACCGAGCGCTTGGTGCAACCTACTTGTATGGTTTGATTGATGCGATACAACGAGGAATGAAGACTTGATTAAACCTGAGCCACAATTGAATTATCCGTGTATTTGACAATAAAAGCTGGAATGTGCAACTTTGTTTCATCGTGCAATATAAATGGCTGCTCGAGAAGTTCGCAGACTGTACCAATGTGTACAGCATTTGTTTTTTCTTGCTACCATCTGAATTGATGTTACGCTTACCCACGATAAACCCCTTTGTTGTTTCGGCTCGAGATTTTGGGCTTTTTTTGCTTGTCTTATTTTCTTTGTTTAACATGGCTCGAGCCGAAACGCTTGAAACTGCCCAAGTTAAAATTGTTTATGCCTCGCATCTCGAGACAGAAGCCCAAGAGCTTGCCCAAGTTTGGCACAGCGCTCAGGCTTTGATGTTAGAAGTTTCGGGGCAGCCTTTACCAGCTTTGCTTTGTTTGCAGGTCACGCCTTGCGTGGGGTTACAGCTTGACCCTGCCGAGCCTGCTCTGCCCACTGGTTTGCGTGGTTTGGTGGCGTGGTTACTCGAGACGGCTGCCAGACCTCCTCCTGCTTGGTTTCTGACCGCCTTGATTCAGCATCAAATGGGGGCAATGCTGCCCGATGCTCGAGCCGCCGCCCGACGCAGGGCATGGTTAAGTATCGGGGCATTTCCCAGTTTAACTGATCTCAATTTGAGGGTCAGTGCTGATGCTTTTGCCACTCGAGCCGAATTTGGTCGTGCTTTTGCGGCTTTTTTGGTGCAGCGCTTTGGTTTAGCCAAACTGAAATTGGTTCTCAAATTTTATTATGCCAATTGGAGTTTATC
>JAYWHB010000011.1:0-1935 GCA_043777915.1 Deinococcales bacterium | reverse complement strand
CAATTTGTAGGCTTCGGGTTTGCGGGTGATAAAACTTTCCGCTCCACCATCCACGATTGCCTTTCCAAGCGGGGTCTCGAGGTGTGCCGTGCAGAGTTTTCCTCCTAATCTGTTACTTTGCTCGAGTAAAACAACTTCGGCTTTTCCAGCCAGTTCTAGGGCGGCTGATAATCCTGTAATCCCACCGCCAACAATCACCACTTTCACTGGTTTAGTTTGGCAAACCTAAGCGGCACGAGTGTCACAAAAGTGTTGTTTAGGCAAAAGCGACACGCATCAAGAGCAACATTGCAGCCCCACCAACAACAATGGTAATAATTGCCACAAGTCGCACTTTTTTGAGGTAGACCATTAAGCCAATACCCGTCACCGAAATAAGAATCAGAAATAGGCTCGAGACATCAATAAAAACCGCCCAGACCGAACCTGCGTAACGTCCTTTGTGCAGGTCGTTCATGACTGCAACTGCACCTTGGGCAACCACAGTGGTGGTGTAAGTGCCTGTTTTCATGTTGATAAAAGTATCGGCAGCGTACCCGGGGGCTTTGAAGGTCAAGGAGCTTTCGGATTCAGAAGTTTCAAAATCGGTGACTCGACCTTTTAATTTGTGGGTAGCACGTAGAAATTCGGCAATCTCGAGTTGATTGGGTTGCCCAGCTTTTTGCCAATTACTGGGCAGCGTACCTGTGTATTCTTGGGTCGTTTCGGTTGTACCAAAAAGCCAATCTGGGTGATTAAGGGTAATTCCTGTGACCGAGAAAAACAGCACCAGCAGCAAACTGAGCATCGAACTATACAGATGTAGCCAGCGCAAAGACGCATGGGTTCGGGCTTTAAGGGCGGGCTTTTTTTTAGGATAAGCCTTATTTTCTTGGATGGTAGTCAAGTTTCACATCCTGAACGTTCATATCGCCTTTAAGAATTTTTGTAAAACCTTCTGCCCCAAAAGTCACGGTTTCCCGAATGAGTTTGTACTGCCCATGCTCTCGAGCCGATTCAATCAGCAGGGTGTATGTGCCAGCCGCAATCGTTTCTTTGCTTTCGTTATGACAATTCCAAGTCAGGTTGTACTTGCCTGCTGGACGGGTTGGGCTGGAAACGGTAGTCACAAGGTTATCTTGTTTATTGCTCTTTCTGGTTTCGTTAATCTTAAACCAGCGCCGCAGGTCATCCACCCAACGGGTGCGTTCTAATTCGGCTTTATTGACCCATAAGCTAATGGTTTTGACATGGTTGCCTTTTTCGTCCTCGAGCCAGACAGCCACATAAGGTTTTTCGATGCGTCCGCCAGCCGGTTGTCCAAGGGTCATTTCGAGATTTAAGTAAGCGCTATCCTCGAGCAATTTGGCTTGGGCGAATACTGGTAGTCCAATAATCCGACCCAAAAGCAGTCCTGCACCGTATAATAGACTTTTTTTGATAATGCTGCGACGATTGTATTGAGGTTTCTGACTCATGATGCTGCCTCCGTTTGAAAGTGGACTAATGGACGAGATACTGTGACCAACGTTTATTCTGGTAATAAGTATGGTTTTTATCGCAGATTAAACAAGCTATTTCGGGTAAATCATCGGCAAGTGCAAGACTTTGGGTTGGGGTTAAAACTGAAAAGGCAGTTGCCAGAACATCAGCACTACTGGCATCAGGGGCAATCACCGTAACGTTTTGGACTGCTTCGATGGGGCGATTGCTGCGCGGGTCAAAAATTTGCGAGTAACGCTGTCCTGCAATACTAAAATGGCGTTGCGAAATTCCCGAAGTTGCCAATCCTTGATTGCTGATTCGCACCGTCTGCGTAGTCCCCTCGATTGCCACAGCAATCCCTTGTGTTCCAGCGTGGCAAATATCGCCTCCCAAATTCAGCATAATTTGTTCTACGCCAGCCGTAGACAACGCCATTTGGCAGACCAAATCGGCAATTCTACCTTTGGCAAT
>JAYWHB010000010.1:0-5389 GCA_043777915.1 Deinococcales bacterium | reverse complement strand
AGGGCGATGTCTTCGCGGTTTACGCCTTTGGCAAAGGCTTTGTCTTTGAGTTTTTTCTTGACACTGTTCATCTCGAGATTAAAAATGCTTTTATCGGGACGGACATAGGTCGCGGCAGTGCAGAACCCACAAAGTTCATCCACCGCAAAAAGCGCAATGGCAAGTTTACTGACTCGAGCCACACCACTGCCTGTGTAATGCCCTAAGATGGCTTCAAGAATTTTTTCGGATAGTTGGGTATTTTGGCGCAAGTAATTTACACCCCAAAAAGGATGACCGTTTTCGCCTAAATCGGGGTGGCTTTCATAATCAAAATCATGCAGTAAGCCAGTTATGGCAAATTCGGTTGCGTCTTCGCCTAAAATGCCGGCATAGTGAACCATCGCGGCTTCGACAGCCAACATGTGTTTACGCAAGGAATCAGATTTTGTAAATTCACACACCAAGTTAAATGCTTCATCTCGAGTCATAAACAGCAGTTTAACCTACTTGAGCGGGTATACTCGTTTTTGTGTTTGAGTTTGAAATTGCCGCCCAATCTGGACGCGCCAGAGTCGCTACGCTATCAACGCCTTTTGAAACCGTCACCACACCAATGTTTATGCCCGTCGGTACACAAGGCAGTGTTAAAAGCCTTTCGGCTCGGGATTTACGAGAAATTGGTTCACAGATGATTCTGGGCAATACCTATCATTTGATTTTGCGTCCCGGTCTCGAGATTATGCGTACATTTAATGGCTTACGAGGCTTCACAGGCTACTCTGGGGCTTTTCTGACCGATTCAGGTGGTTTTCAGGTCATGAGCTTGGGGCATATGCGAACCATTACCGAACATGGGGTGGTTTTTAAGAATCATATTAACGGCGATAAACTCGAGATGACCCCAGAAAGCAGTGTCGCAGCCCAAGAAGCGATTGGCGCGAACATCATCATGGCATTTGATGAATGCCCACCGCACCCAGCCACCTTTGATTATGGCAAAGCCAGTTTAGAGCGCACGGTGCGTTGGCTCGAGCGCTGCTTAAAAGCCAAGACTCGAGATGACCAAGACTTATTTGCGATTGTTCAAGGCGGTGTGGATTTAGACTTGCGTCAGCGCAGTTTAGAAGCCACCATCCCATTTGCCACCCCCGGTTTTGCAATTGGTGGCTTAGCAGTAGGGGAGAGCAAAGAAGAAATGTACCCGAGTGTGGATTTTGCCACCAAGCACTTGCCACAAAATAAACCGCGTTACTTAATGGGCGTGGGTTTCCCCGAGGATTTGGTGGCGAGCATCGCCCTTGGCGTAGACATGTTTGATTGTGTCTACCCAACCCGCACGGCTCGCTTTGGCTACGCGCTGACTTCTGAAGGGCGTTTAAATCTGCAAAATGCCAAGAACCGCACTGACCCAAATCCACTCGAGCAGGGTTGCGATTGTTATGCCTGCCAGAATCACTCGAGGGCATATATTGCCCATTTGCTACGTGCTGAAGAAATGCTTGCACCAAGATTACTCAGTCTGCACAATCTGCGCTTCTTGCACCGAATCACCGAAGCGGCTCGAGCCGCAATTCTCGAGAACAACTATCATGACTGGGCGCTTGAGTGGGGTGGGCGCTATTTTAAGAATACTATTCCAGCTTGGTTCTCTAGTGCGATTGAGGCTGGACGTGGCTGATTACTCCTAATTTCGAGGACGTTATTCATAGCTCATCTCGAGGGTGTTACTCGTAGGTAATCTCGAGGATTTCGATTTCACGCCCTTTAACCATCACTTTTTTACCAACTTTATTGTCCATTAAGGCTGCGCCCATATCCGAGGCATCAGAAATTTTGCCTTTTTGCGGGTCAGCTTCGTGGGTCGAAACAATGTTAAAGACTCGTTCTGCACCGTTCATACGAATTTTTACATTTGAACCTAAGCCTACTTTTTTCTCATTGGCGACTTCAGCCACAATTTCGGCTTTGGCGAGAATCCCCTCGAGTTGAAAAATTCTAGTCTCGAGTGTTCCCATTTTTTGCCGTGCATCATCGTAGCCAGAGTTTTCGGACAAATCGCCTTCTGCCATCACATCGGACATAAAAGAACTGATTTCGTCGCGTCCTACAGTGCTTAAATGCTCGAGTTCGGCTTTGAGTTTGTCGTAACCTTTTTGTGTCAATCGTACTTTTTCGCTCATGGTGTATTCCTTTTTGGGTCAAGAAAAAAATGGCTCGCCTGAGCCTTTGTCCTCGAGTATACCGTGTTTTGTGGGGTAATTATTTTCTACTGCTTTCTTCAACTTTTACAAATCCCTTACCTTCAAGGTGAACACTTTCGATCACCCGTTCATCCATGGTGGTATTTTCGATGGCACTGGCAATAATATCCACATATTGTTTGAGCGGGGTGTTAATCACTTTTTTAGCCAAAGTCTCTTCGACTTGAAAAATCCCAGCGCTGTTGGTCATGCGGACTCGAATCTCAATCGGTTTTTCTTGTCCCCTAGAAATCGTGACTTGTTCAATACTCAGTGCCGAGACACTATGAATATCTATTTTACCGAGCGCAAAGGCTTTGCGCCCGCGTCCTTTGGTGATGTCTGTGCCGTCGGCTACCGCCGTAATACCAGCTTCGAGGGTCAGTGGTGTAGGGTTTAAGTCATGACAATTGATTGAGTGCAAAATAAACGCCCGTAACTTGGTGCGCTGCGAAATATCGGGGTAAACTACACTAAGCACCCGCTCGAGAATTGGCATCGCAAGGGCAACCCCGTGGGCTTCATGACCAGACCGATGAACCTGATTACCAATGTCGTGCAGCATTGTGCCGAGCAGCACCACCAAATAAGTATCATCGGTGTCGCCCGAACCAGACTCGAGAACGTCGCCTTTAATTTTATGTTCCAAGAGCAGTTCTAAGAGGGCTAAACTGGCTGCCCCAGTCACAAAAGCATGAACCCTACCGTGGTCGTTATAGCCCAGTTTGCGTACCGTGATGTAATTTGCCATATCCCAATTGGCAAGGGCTTCGGCATCTTGGGTCAGCAGTTCATAGGCTTGTAAGGTTTTTGGGTACGGCTCGAGGTCACGCCGAATGGCGCGGTCAGCTGCTTGAATCAGTTTGACCCTAGGCGTGGCAAATTCCACCTCACTACCGGGCGTGGTGTATTCTGGCTCGTTTTCAGATGCTCCGGCTCGAGTTAGGTTTGATTCGCGTCCAACATGGACATTTAATTTTAGGCGTTCTCGGTTCATATCATTAAAGAGGAAAGAGGAAAGATAAAGGAGAAAGGTGTAAACTCTAGCACTTTTTTGTTTTTCTTCCTCTTTCCTTCCTCCTAGGTGGTCTGTGACCAATTTTTCAGGGTTTCATAGTCGCGTTGGGCATTGGCAAAAATTCGGCTCATGACCGCAACATCTTCGATTTGCACCGTAATAAAGTGCTTGGTATCTTGTTCACCGGCTAAAAACATGGCGAGGAGTGTGCCACCAGATTGTTCAACGGTGCAAATGCGGGCTGGGCGACGCTCGAGTTCTTTAGCAAGTTCGCGTTGGTATTTGTCCATCTCGAGCAGCAAGGTTGCTATTTTGGCGGGTTCGTGAATACTTCCAGCTTGAAGCTCACCGTTGGCGGCAATTAAGGCAGCTTGGGCAACGCCGCGCTCTTTACTGACTTCGCTAATCCAAGCCGTGGCAAGGTTGCCACTCGAGCCGCTCGAGGATACAGTCATGACCACAGGTTCGACTTTTAATGTTTCGACTGGGGTCAGCTTGGCTTCGGCGGCGGCTTGTTTAATGGCGTTCATATCGCCACCAAAAATGCCCAACAAGTCATCTATTTGTCCAGTATCGCGCAGTGCCACCGCCACTGCATTGGCGGCTTCGGCTTCTTGGCGAGCAACTTGCAGTAAACGCTCGGCTTCCTCCAAGGTACGCTCGAGTTTTAAGCGGGTTTCTGGAGCAAGGCGAGTACCGGGTTCAGTGGCAAGAACCGTACTGAGGCGCAATAATTGGCGAATCGTTTCGCCCCCCATCTGACGGTACTGATTGACTTCTCGCATGACTGTTTCGGCACGTAAGCGCCAAGCATTGACCGCATTTTCTTCACTGATTCGCAAGGCTTCGAGTTCATCCCAAAGCGGGGCTAGACCAATCAACGTGCCAGATTCGTGTCTGCCTCTGGCTTCGGCAATTTGGGTTTGCAACTTTACACTTTGTGGATTGCCAATAAATTCTTTGACCCCACTTTCTAAGTCGGTCAGTTCACGGCGTTGGGCGGCTAGTCTGGCTTCACGATGGGCGCGTAAATCGGCTTCTAAATGGGCTAAGTCTGGAAAATTGCCGACTTCTAAGCCTTCTTTTGCGCCTGAGAGGGTGTGAATCACCTCGAGTGCGCCGAGTTCATTGGCGCGGCGTTCCAAGTCGCCGATGCGCTGCAAATACACTTCTCGGGCGCGTCTGCCAAGGCTTTCTAGTTGCTGCTTAAAAGCCTCTAAGTTGGTGGTAATTGGTAGCCCCTGTTCGAGTTGCTTAGAAGAAACACTCAATTGGGCTTCTAGGGAGGCATGGTCAGTGGCTAATTCGGGCAGGTCTGGTAGCGCCGCCAAAGACAATCGCATGGCGCGGAGCATCCCGCCTTCGCGGGCAACCAAGGCTCGGCGCTCAGCTTCAAGGCGTTCGGAATCGCGTTTTTCTGCCACCAGACGTTCGGTCTCTAAACGTTGACGTTCGCGTTCAATCGTTGCTAAACGTTCACGTTCAACTTGTTGTGCTTCTAAACGCATAGCTTCGGCGCGTTCCATTGCTTGCATTCGTTCTTGTTCAAGCCGTTGCTGCTCGAGCCGTTCGGCTGCCAAACGAGCTTCTTCGGCTTGACGGCGCTCTGCCTCGAGACGGCGTTGTTCTTCGGCGAGGCGTTCTGTTTCTAAGCGCTGGCTGGCTTCCCAAATTTCCAAAGCACTTTGCAACTGACTGATTTCCTCACCCAAAGATTTGGTCAGGTCTTCTCGAGCTTGATGCAGTTGGGTTGCCATCTCGAGTTCGGTCAGTTGTTGCGATAATTTTGCGACTGCGCCAGCCCCGAGTGGTTCAAAGGTGGTCAAAACGCCACGCAGTTCATCGAGCAGCGCTGCTTGTCTGCCAAGTACCCGTTCGATACGGGCAGCTTCTTCGGCTTTAGTCAAGCGCAACTGCTCGAGTTGACGTTCATAAGAGCGCAGTAAATCCTCAATTTTTTGCAATTCATCGTTGGCTAAGGTTTTGCCAGACAGCATCCCAATGGCAACCGAAGCCGTAACATTGGCTTCGTTGGTGTCTATACCTTCTTCGGCATACTTGGCAAGCAGTTGACTGTAATCACTTAGATTTTGTTGTTGTAATTGCAGCACCACAGCAAAGTCGGTTTCTAAAATTGGGCGTAAATCAC
>JAYWHB010000009.1:0-1942 GCA_043777915.1 Deinococcales bacterium | reverse complement strand
ACTGCCCACCAACAAACTGGCAACGACAAACCACGCTTGTTCAGACTACCCGAAGACCGCGCCCTGATTAACCGCATGGGCTTTAACAACCACGGGGCAAATGTGGTCGCCGCACGTTTAGAACTCTGGCAGCACACCCACGGACAGCCCAAAGTCCCACTGGGGATCAACCTCGGTAAAAGTAAAATCACACCGCTCGAGAGTGCGCCTTTGGATTATCTGCAAAGCCTTAGTAAACTCTGGGACTACGGCGATTACTTTGTCTTAAACGTCTCGAGTCCAAACACGCCAAATCTGCGTCAACTCCAAGACCGCGCCCCGCTCGAGGAATTACTGCGTGCCGTCATGGGTTTTAGGCAAGAACAAGCCAAGCCCAAACCGATTGCCTTAAAAATTGCTCCAGACTTAACATGGGGACAAATTGATGAAATTATTGAACTTGTTTTGAGTTATAACCTCAGTGCAATTATTGCCACCAACACTACGATTGCTCGAGACGGCTTAAAAACCCCAATTTCGGAAAGTGGCGGATTATCTGGGCAGCCCTTAAAAAACCGTTCGCTAGAAGTGCTGCATTACCTTGTGCAGAAACTCGAGCAGCGGATTCCAGTTATTTCTGTGGGTGGTATTGCCAGTCCAACCGACGCACAACAAAGGCTCGAGGCTGGCGCGGCATTGGTGCAGTTGTACAGTGGATTTATTTTTGAAGGACCAATGTTACCAAATCAAATTGCCCGAGGATTGCGATTCTAGGCTGAGTGCAAAATTTTCGCCCCTGCCTTCTCACACCCAAAAATGCTAGGCTTTTTCTCATGAATGCGATTCCCACGCTTTCGCACCTCGAGTTGTTCGCCATGCGCCAACGACTGAGTAGTCGTTTACGGGAATTTGGTATTCGGGCGCAATTGCCTAAACTCGAGTTACCAAAACTAGCAGCCCTGACAGAACTGCTTGAAAACCATGTGCAATCCGATATGTTTGGACGGCGTTGGTTAAAAAGTGTCTTGCTGAGCTTGGTCTTGCTGCTCGAGCAGTGGTTTGAAACGCCACAAAATACCTTAGAAAAAGTATCAGAAACTCGAGATACCGATGTGCCGATTTTGCAACGCGAATTACCTGTTGGTAATTTGGTCTTGTTAGGGCATCATGCTCGGGTTTTATGGTGTTGCTTTCGGAATTGATATAAACGTTTTTGTCTACAACGTCTTATCATCCTCTTTTGAAAGGTTGCATATATGGATACCCTAATTTACCCACCTCGAGAACTGATTGAAGCTGATCGTCCACCCCGCCCCGTTGGTTTATTATCTCGGTCTTACCGCGATAGGCTTGTCGAACGCGGCATGTTAGCCCTGTACCGTTGGTACACCAGCCGCAGCCAAGAAACCCGCAATTGGAACGCCGATTTTGGTTTTGATTGGCGCAGTATGAAACAAGATTTTTCCCCCACTACCCAGACAGTCCTGAAAGGCTTTTTTGCGGTCGAGCAATATGTGCCAGATTATGTCTCTAAAGCCCTCGATATGGTACGGCGCAGTCATGGTCGTAGCCATTTTCAGATTCGTTGGGGCAGCGAGGAAGAAAAACATGCCGACACTTGGGAAAATGCCGTTTTATTTAGTAAAAGCCAAACCCCAGCCCAATTAGAAGAGTACAAGTACCAACTTCGTAAAAAAGAATGGGAACTGCCTTGGGAAGACCCACTGCATTTGCTGCTCTACACCGTCTTTCAAGAACGTGCCACACAACTCAATTACATTAACATTGGTAAAATTGCAGCCGGCACAAAAGCGGGTTATGAATCCGATAAATGCGATGTTCTGGCTAAAGTTGCCCTAACGATTGCCACCGACGAAGCCGCCCATTACAATTTCTTTCTCGAGGCAGCCCGATTACACATGTATTACTATCCGCTCGAGACCTTAGAAGCCATCCGCGATGT
>JAYWHB010000008.1:0-1947 GCA_043777915.1 Deinococcales bacterium | reverse complement strand
GCTAATGATAACCATTCGTAATCTCGAGCCAACCGATGCCCAAGCCTTCAAAGACTTGCGAATTTATGCCATGCAGGAATCCCCCCGTGCTTTTGGCTCGAGCGTACTCGACGAAGAACAACGCAGTTTAGAGAGCATCAAAACGATGTTCTCGAGCCACCCATCATTTGGGCTTGGGGTATTTGACACCCATACTTTGATTGGCTTGGCGCGTTGCGAATGTTCAGAGCGAATCAAGACCAAACACAAAGCCGATATTTATGGTGTTTACATTCACCCAGAATACCGAGGACAAGGTTTAGCACGACGTTTACTCGAGCAGTTAATTACCCAAGCCAAAGCTGTAAACGGACTCGAGACCTTGCTGTTGGCGGTATCCGAACACAATGCCCCAGCCTTAGCCCTGTACCGGTCTTTGGGCTTTCTCGAGTGGGGCAAAGAACCTGATGCACTGCGCCATGCAGGGGAGAGCTTAACCGAGATTTTTATGCGTCTCGAGTTGACTTGTCTTTAGCTCTTTTGAATAGCTTGGTTTTTTGCGAATAATCCATTCGACCACTGCCAAATTAATGATCCACCCAGCCCCCATCAGCAAGGTTCGGCTCATCTCGTTTGGAGCGCCAAGAATAATCATCCAGAGTATCGTCACGACTGCTTGTGTACCTGCACCTTGTCCTAGGGCATAACCACGCATCATCCAAGCACTATGTTGTTTGATGTTGCGCCGCAGAATCGCAGCTACACCTAGAATTATGGAAACAATCATGCCTGAGCCAAATAAAATTCGGAAACCATACAGCAGGTCGTTTTGCTGATACGAAGTCAAAGGATAAAATTGGGTCATCCATAATCCCGAAACCCCAGTCACAAGACCGCACAAGACCAGTAATCGTCCACTGATGCGGTGCCAAGTGGGGTTCGAGCGGCGAAATTCTGGGGCGAACTGAAACGCCCCCAAAAGACTAAAAGGAATTGCTGTGATGATATGCAGAATCATAGGTAAAGGCACAGCCACAAACCGTGCATTCTCTGGGGTGATGGCTTCGCCACTAATCAGTCCAAATAGGCGTACCAGACCACCAAGAAAAGGAATCAGGCTTAGTAAAATGAGTCCAGTTGGGATAAAGATGTTCATTTTTTTAGCACTCATTTTAGCTCCTGTTAATGCCTCAAGCCAAAACTGCTCGAGACACAACAAATATACGCACCCTAGGCTGGATTCGGGGGCGTACTAAAGTATGGACTTAAGGTATGGTTGGCTAAAATAAATTTAATTCCTGCGCTCGCACAATCGCTTCGGTTCGGCTTTGAACTTGCAATTTGTCAAAGATTTTTTGATTATGCCATTTGACTGTACTTAACGCCCGAAATAGTTTTGCACTGATTTCTTGATTTGAAAGCCCTTGACCAATCAGCCGTAAGACCTCTAATTCTCGAGGGCTTAAGCGATCAAAAACAGGGTGATTTGCTTTAGATTCTTTGCTTAAAGCACGGCTGAGTTTGCCTACATATTCTGGCATTATGCCCTGTGCCAAGGCATAAGACAATAATTTCGCCATTGCTTCGCCGTAGCTGATAAAAGCACGCACAAAACCACCAGACTCGGCTAGAATCAGTGCTTGATGGAGCATCGGCATTGCCTTATTTGGGTCATCGGCAAGCGCGATAGCCTGCAAAATCAGCACCTCGAGCTTTGTTTTTAATTCGGACAAAGATTCTAAAATTTCTAAGGCGGCTGTTCTTTTGCCTCGGCCAGTAAAACCCTAGCCAGACAAATGGGAAGCTGATGAGTCTGAGCTAATTCAGCCGCCGTGTTGAAGTCACCTCGAGACAACATCGCTTGGACTTGCAAAGAAGCCAATTCTGTTATTTTATTTTTGAATTTATATACTTGCGCCGTTTCGATGGCTTGACTAAATAGAGCGGTAGCGGCTGTGAAATCCTCTC
>JAYWHB010000007.1:0-1947 GCA_043777915.1 Deinococcales bacterium | reverse complement strand
TCAAGTTCAAAAAGCGCACGAAGTTGTGGGTCAAGGATTGTTTGGGCAATCGGTACGGGGTCGGCAAGTCCGCTAAGCTCGATTAAAATATGCTCTGGTGGTTCGGCTTGCATGGCAAGGTTATAGAGCGCAATCGCTAAATCTTCACGCCCAGAGCAGCAAATGCAACCACCTGTAAATTCGGTCAGGTTTTCTTCGCTCAAGTTTTCGATTAACGCGCCATCTATGCCAGTTGTGCCAAATTCGTTGACAATCACTGCAAAGCGCTTGGTGGCGTGGCGAATTAGGTAATTGACCAGCGTGGTTTTACCTGTGCCAAGAAAGCCTCCAACAATACTGACTGGAATTTTTTTACTGAAGGTAAAGCTCATTGTGCCTCCAAACTCTCGGCGCAGATATTGTTGGGGTCGGTAGCGAAACGCTACGTCTCGAGCGGTTCAAAAATCAAGCTGCGATGCAAATGCGCTCCTGCCATCACACCATCTGCCGAAGCCATCGTTGCATTCATCACTTGGGTCGTGTCCCCTGCTGCAAAAACACCCGAAATGGTGGTTTGTTTGCTCGAGTCTACCCGAATAATTTTTCCGAACATTCCATCGTCAAGGACACAACCCAGTTGTTCGGCAATATCGCTGTTAAGTTTGGTTCGAGAAGCCGTAAACATTGCCCTAATCGGAATAAAACGACCATCGGTTAAATGCACCCCTGTTAAATCGGGTGTTGTACCTTCGAGTTTTGATAGTGGTGTTGCTTCAATGGTGACGTTACGTTTAGCAAGTTTGGCTAAAGTCGCCTCGTCTGGTTGCGGCTGACCATTCAAAAACAGGGATGTTGGACCCCAATCTGAAACCAGTAAGGCTTGATGGGCTGATTCTGGGGTGGTACTCAAAATCCCAAGGTTTTGTCCCCTGATTTCATACCCATGACAATACGGGCAATGCAGCACCGATTTTCCCCAACGTTCTTGTAATCCCGCGAATTCGGGGAGTACATCGCTGACCCCATACGCCAGCAAGAGTTTCTTGCCATAAAGCACTTCGCCTTCAGTTAGGGTTACACTAAAAAAATCCGCTTCTTTTTGTGCGGTGGTGGCTAAAGAATCTCTAAAAATCACATTTGGGTAGGTTTGAAATTTGGCTCGAGCCTCGGCAATCATTTGGTGTGGAGGCATCCCATCTTGTCCAAAGAACCCATGTGAAGTACGAGCGAAACGATTGCGAGGTTGACCGCCATCAATCACACAAATGTTTCGTCCTGTTCTGGCAAGGTGCATTGCACCAGACAGTCCTGCAAAACTGCCACCAATAACAATGGCATCAAAAATTACTTTGTTTGTAAGCATGGTTTTTCTCCTGTTGCTGAAAAGTCTCAAGTAGTAGTGTTTCTTCCCACGCCCATATCTTATTGCTATTGAGAATGAATTATCAATAGTATATGCTCGAGTTGCCAAATAAATTTTTGGCACTTAATAAGGAGAACCATGAATGTTGCTTATGTATTTGCCACAAGCGGTCACACCGCCAGTTACAAACTTGGAAAAATGATTCTGCCGCAACTCGAGCGCGGAACACACGGCGCAAAGGTCATTGGGATGTTTTTCTTTGATGACAATGCTTACCTGTTGCGCTCGGGTGACCCACACGGCGAACGACTGGCAAAGGTGGCAGCCGAACACGGGATTCTGCTGATGATGTGCGATCAATGCGCTTTAGAACGCGGATTAGCCATAGGCGAAGCGGGTAGCGCCGTGGTTTCTGGCACGGTTGCAGGGGTGCGGGTCGGTTGCTTCCCAGATTTATATGCAGCCTTGGCAGGAGCAGATTTACACCATGTTATTACGCTCTAACTCTAAGTATCTCCCTAAAATGTTCTATGATACATGAATGCCAAAACAACCAACAATTTTTATCAATTTAACACCAGAAGAAGACAAGCAACTTCAAACCC
>JAYWHB010000006.1:0-5416 GCA_043777915.1 Deinococcales bacterium | reverse complement strand
AAAAAATTTCTCGAGATGTACAAACGCAACCCCGATAATACTTGGCAATACAGCACCCTCGAGGAAGCGGGTAGGCTCGAGTTTTCATGCTTGGATTTTGTGCTGACCCTCGAAGAAATTTATGAAGACGTACCTTTTAGCGCTTAAAAATCTCGAGTCCGTTTAAGCCAGCAATAATTGCCATGTCTGCATAACCCACAAATAAGCCAGTACCAACCACACCGGGGATGTGGCGCATTCGGGCATCGAGTTCTCTAGGCTCGAGGATTTCTCTAAATTTACAATCGGCAATAAAATTCCCATTGTCAGATAAGACAGCACTTCCATCTTTCATGCGTAAACGCACTTGGACTTGCGGGGCAATATCTGCCAGTTTAACCATCGTGGCTCGAGAACCCCATTGCAAAATTTCGACTGGCACAGCCCATTTGTACCCGAGGTACGGCACAAGTTTGGTGTGGTCTGCCACAACAATAAAACGCTTGGCATTAAATTCCACCAGTTTTTCACGCACCAGTGCGCCACCGCCCCCTTTGATTAACTCTAAATTCGGGTCTATTTCATCTGCGCCATCTATTGCAAGGTCAACACCAGCCGCCGAAAGTTCCATCAAGGGAATTCCGCACTCGAGCGCCAGTTTTTCAGATTCAAAACTGGTGGCAACACCGATAATGTCGGCTAAACGCCCAGCCTTTAAGCGTCTGCCCAACTCGAGAATGGCGTGTTTGGCGGTACTGCCTGTACCCAGTCCGACAGTCATGCCAGTTTCGATATAATCCACGGCTTTAACCGCCGCTTGTTCTTTAAGTGTTTCTAAAAACCCAGTCTCGAGATTCATATTTTTTGTGCCTCTCGCAATACTTTTTCGACCTCTTCGGCGTGGGTTTCAGTTTGGACTTTCTTCCAAGTCTTGACAATTTCGCCTTCTGGATTGATTAAAAAGGTGTAGCGCAAAATTCCAGTGAAGATTTTGCCGTACATGTTCTTGTCGCCATACGCGCCATAACTTTTGGCAAGTTCGGCATTCGCATCTGCCAAAAGCGGGAAGTTCAATTCGTATTTTTTGGCAAATTTACCGTGGCTGTCGACATCATCGGCACTAACTCCCAATACGGTTGCACCTAGGGCTTTTAAGTTTCCTAAGCCATCCCTAAAAGAACAGGCTTCTTTGGTACACCCGGGTGTATCATCCTTTGGATAAAAATACAGCACCAGCCAATGTCCTTGGTACTGGTCTAAGCTGTGGGTAACGTTATTTTGGTCAGGTAAATTAAAAGTAGGGGCTTTCACAAGGTCATTCTAACGCCAAAGCCCTAGATACGAACGTCTCGAGGTGTACGGGGTCGTCTATGCTACACTTCTAAGGTTTGCTCGAGAATCCTCGAGTTGGAGGCATCATGTTGGGACTAGGAATCGTCGGATTACCAAACGTCGGAAAATCAACTCTTTTTAATGCGATTACCAAAGCTGGTGCTTTGAGCGCCAATTACCCTTTTGCAACAATTGACAAAAACATCGGTATGGTCAGCTTAAAAGTCGAACGCTTAATTGCACTGGCTAAACTGTACAGTAAAGGCGACCGCGTTCCGCAAATCGTTGAAACCCATGTTGAATTTGTGGATATTGCTGGCTTGGTCAAAGGGGCTTCTTCTGGCGAAGGCTTGGGCAATCAGTTTTTAGCCCATATCCGCGAAGTCAGCGCCATTGCCCATGTGGTACGCTGCTTTGAAAATCCAGATATTATCCATGTGGCAGGTAAAATTAGTCCACTCGAGGATATTGAAATCATCAACACCGAGTTAGCCCTAGCCGATTTACAAACCTTAGAAAAACGCCTAGACCGCTTACGAAAAAACGCCAAAGGCAACAAAGATGATGCTGAATTGCTCGAGAAAGTCGAAGCGATTCTGAAACCGTTATCGGATGGTATTCCCGCCCGTTTAACAGGCATTGAAATCCCCAAAGAACTTGGGTTAATTACCTCTAAACCGCTCTTGTACGTGATGAACGTGGACGAAGCGACCCTTGCCGAAGACAACGATCACGTCAAAACGGTGCGCCAATACGCCGCCAACGAAGGCGCAGACGTGGTGAAAATCTCGGCACAAATCGAAGGCGAAATTGCTGACCTCGAGCCAGATGAAGCCGCGATGTTTTTAGAAACCCTAGGACTGACCGAATCTGGTCTCGAGCGACTGGTCAAAGTTGGTTTTCATTCGCTGGGTTTACAAACTTTTTTAACGGCTGGTGAAAAAGAAACTCGGGCTTGGACAATTGCCAAAGGCACAAAAGCGCCTCAAGCGGCAGGGACAATCCACACCGACATTGAACGTGGTTTTATTCGGGCGGAAGTAATCGAATGGGAAAAACTAATCGAAGCCGGGAATTTGGTCAATGCCAAAGCCAAAGGCTGGGTCAGAAGCGAAGGCAAAGAATACGAAATGCGTGATGGCGACGTGGTAAATTTCTTGTTTAATGTCTAGTCTCGAGTTGTTTCATCTCGGTTTCACATTATTTTTGGTATGCTCCCACTCGTGGATTTTTTCTTACAAGCCATCATTTTAGGAATCGTCGAGGGCATCACTGAGTTCTTACCAATCTCGAGTACAGGGCATCTAATTGTTGCCGAGAGTTTATTGGGGTTTTCTGACCCCAATAAAACCTTTACCGTCGTAATTCAAATTGGCGCAATTCTGGCGGTGGTGCTGTATTACGCTAAGGATTTACTGGCTCGAGTCACGGGCTTATTTACTGGTCAACAAAAAGCTCTAAAATTTTGGTTAAATTTGCTGATTTCCACCATTCCAGCCGCCATTATTGGCTTACTTCTCGAGAATGCCCTGAGTTTTTTGGACACCCCTTTAACTGTGGCAATTGCTCTAATCGTTGGTGGGATTATTTTATACGTCCTCGAGACGCTGCGCGGCAATAAAAATTCTAAACCAGAACCACTCGAGCCAATGATTGATAGTATTACTCCACGCCAAGCGCTTTTAATTGGTTGTTTTCAAGTGCTGGCGGTGATTTTTCCCGGAACGAGCCGAAGCGGGGCAAGTATTGTTGGTGGTTGGATAGTCGGCTTAAACCGTGTAACCGCCACGGCATTTTCTTTTTATATGGGTATTCCAACCCTTGGTGCAGCAGGGCTTTATAAGCTCTACAAAGCCCGAAATGAACTGGGCAGCTTACCGGGCGGGTCTACAGCTTTGATTGTGGGAAGCGTGGTTAGTTTAGTCACGGCTTTTTTAGCCGTGACTTGGTTACTGAAATTTGTCTCGAGAAACAATTTTAAGGGCTTTGCGATTTACCGCATTGTGGCTGGTGTGGTAATTTTAATTTTACTTGCCACCAATGTCATCCCAAACAGTTAAGCCAGTCTGGGGTGACATTTTAGCGTACTGCTCGAGGCTTATGGTTGAGCAATGGCTAAGGAAGCCGATAAACAACCCTCTTCGGGTACAATTTGTTTACTGATTGGGTCTTCGAGCAAGTTACAAAGTTTTTTCTGACGGTAAATCACTGTAGCGCTGCCGGGTGTGCCTCTGCCTGCGCCGTCTACCCGCACACCTTCGGTTTTGTTACTGCCGCCAAATGGGTTACTTAAAATCACTGGGTTGTTCTCGCCCCGAACGATGATTGCATCGTCATCGTCGAGTACCCTCGAGTCACGGTCTATTAAAAAGACAATAAAGTCAAGGTTTCTTGGTGCAGCATTAAAGTAATCCCTGACCACAAAATTGTTATTGCTGTCAAAACGCCCATCGCCTGTGAAGGTGTTGATCCCCGGAACAGTAATTTGGCGATTTGCCCCAAAGACCGTTCCCGATCTCATGATTACAGGTGCATTTTCTGGGATGTTAAAAATTACGCCCCTTGCGCCCTCGAGAAACCCTGCCCCATAAATATCACCAGAATCGCCGTCGCCTGCGTTGTTAAGGTAAATCCCATCAATCACATTGACCCAGCGCTCACCAACTTTTTTGGCAGTTAAAGCGCTACATTGGGTCACATTGTAATTGGTGGTTTCGGATAATTTGGCAATGCTGCCGTCGCCGAGGTTACGGATTTCGTAGGACAGTGGTTTATAGGTGCTTAGCGCATTGGTTTGGCTAAAGTATTCTGATAATCTGCCCGAGGCAATTAAACGCCGCGCATTTTCCGAATCGCCGCCAATCGTGGCGACATCTATTCTCGAGTTCCGCAGCACCTTTTTTTGTTCTGCCGATAAATTGCCTTCGATTTCGACTGTGCCGCCTTTGTAGAGCGCATCTAGCGTCGCACTCATCTCTTGGCTGCTGGCAGTGGAGGTTAAAGAGAACATCAGGATTCGCCCGTAAGTAATACTCGAGACGTAAACCGGAATGTTATCGCGCCCAAGGTTGCCTTGGGTGATTTGGGCATCAAGGTCGGCTTGGCTAAATTGGTTACTCAAGTAACTCGAGGGAGTTTGTGGGGCAGCAACCGAAACGGTATAAGCGGTTTCTCTAAAAATTGCGGTGATGGTGCGTTCATTGGCGTTGCGCTTAAAGTCAAAGGTGGCTTTGGCAGAACTGCCCATGTACTTGGCAGAAATTCCCAGCGACAGGGCAATTTGTTCTGCCGAATAACTATCGGTTTTCAGGTAAGAAACACTGGTGGCGGGCTTGACTCCGTTTTTCTCGGCGGTTTCGATTAAGTTACCGATGGCTGCGCCAACACTGATGTTATCTGGATTGTTAATCGTGGCGCTGTTGGTAGCCGTTTGTAAACTGACCGACAAACCAAGTGGGGCGCGTTGACGAATCGGTAGTTCTTTTAACGAACCAATCCCGAGTTTGTAGCCTTTACCTTGTAGCAACGCCCCAGCCCAAAGCACATTGGCATCGGGATTAAAGG
This sequence comes from Deinococcales bacterium, assembly GCA_043777915.1. Classification (GTDB taxonomy): domain Bacteria; phylum Deinococcota; class Deinococci; order Deinococcales; family JAAFIG01; genus JAAFIG01. The sequence goes on along the minus strand of JAYWHB010000006.1, from coordinate 541 downwards.
TCACAATTTTATCGGGTGTTTCGGTGAGGCTGTACGGGGTAGTGGTGCAGTCATAAGCCGTTCTATCCACAGCTTGCACCGCACGGCTGCTGCCACCAACCGCTCGGTTTTGGTCTGGCAGGCTTGGCGAGAAGACCTCCCAAGTTGGCAAACCCAGCACCAAATTATTAAAACTGGCTCGAGCATCAGGTGCAGTTGGTATAGGCGGGGCTGGCGGCGTGGGCGCAACCACAACCTTTTGAATTTCACCTTTTTTATTTAAGACAAACAGTATTCCACTTTTATCGGTGGCGATTCTGTTCGCATCTGGCACAGAAGCCGCCACAGTCCAGCCTGTCGCACCATCCCACAGCCAAATGCGGTTAAAGTCTGCCCCAAGCACATAGACTGCGCCGTTGGCAGCTATCGCTATTGCCTTGGCTTGACCCGGAACTCGTTGCTCTTTTCCAGCCACATATCTCGAGATTTCGCCATTTGCACCAACCGTCCACGGGTTGCCTTTGGGGTCAACCGCGACTTGCGTGGCACTGCCAATGCTTTT
>JAYWHB010000005.1:0-5418 GCA_043777915.1 Deinococcales bacterium | reverse complement strand
AAACCGTTTCGCACAGCCTGAACCGTTTGAAACGCGAAGGAGCAATTGGCAGAACTCGAGTGCCGTTTATTGTCAATACCCAAAAACTCGAGAAGTTCATTGCTGAGGATGAGTAGATGTGTACGTGTTATTTCTTGAAGTGACCTTGCCAGAGCTTGCCAATACCGCCGCTTTAGATGCCCTACACCACCTTGAACGCCTTTTTGTCGGTGTAGCGGGTGTGACCAGTACGCAATTGCTGCAAAATACCGAAGACCCTCGGGTTTTACTGCTGCAAGTCTCGAGCCGAGCCGAATTACTCCAAACCGTGCGCCAAGCCGATTTGAATTTAGAAAATGTCAAAACCAGAGTTTGGGGTTTTACAATCCTCGAGACTCCTGTGGTCTTACCAAGTGCATGATACCTGTGGTCTTACCAAGTGCATGATTGGGGGTTTTATACTCCTTGAGTGTTTTTATCTTCTTCTACAATCATCACCTTGGATGGTTTGGCTGCCAGTGGTAAGTCCAGTGTCGCAAAAGGCATCGCCCTCGCCTTGGGTGTACCCTTTATCTCGAGTGGTTTGCTGTACCGCTTGGTGGCTTTGGCGGCACTTGAAACAAACACCGATGCCATGCGCCAAGCTGCCTTACTCGAGATGCTACAAAAACACGATTTGCGTTTTGAAGCCCGTGCAGAAGGCAATACCGTTTTTTTGAATCAGACCGATGTGACTGCTCTTTGCCACTCGAGTAAAGTGGATGCACTGGTCAGCGTGGTTGCCCAGCATCCACAAATTCGCACTTGGGTCAACACCCGTATTCGACTGCTTGAGCCACCTTTTGTCGCCGAAGGACGCGATATGGGAACAAATGTTTTCCCAGATGCAAACGTCAAGATTTTTTTAACCGCCAGCAGTTTAGTCAGAGCCAAACGCCGTGTATCTGAACGCAGCCGCAGTTTAGCCGAAGTCCAAGCCAGTATCGAAACCAGAGATTCAATGGACGCGATTAACAGCGCTCCTGCCCAAGACGCAATTTTGCTTGACTCGAGTGACCTCAGTCTCGAGCAAACGATAGAACAAGCCCTCACTTTGATTAAAAATAAATTACAATAAAAAAACCTTTCGCCTTTCGCTTTTAACCTTTGCCTTTCGCCTTTGCCCTTCGCCCTTCGCCTTTCCCCTCAAGGTACTTATGAACGACAAAAACCCCGACCTTTCTAATACGCCACTGGCTTTTGACATCATCAAAGCCATTTGGGGCATTTATTTTCGCTTGCTTGGTTCGCGCTATATTGGTTTAGAACGCATTCCTAAAGCTGGGGCGGCAATTATTGCCGCCAATCACATCACGGCGATAGACCCATTTGGAGTGGCACAACCGACCAAGCGCCGTGTGCATTACATGTCCAAAGCCGAATCTTTTCTGCACCAACCGCTTCGTTGGTACATGTTAGCCGGCAATGCTTTTTCGGTAGAACGTGGAAAAATGGATTTAACCGCCATAAAAACCGCCTTGCGAATCCTCAAAAATAATCAATTGCTGGTCATTTTTCCACAAGGCACACGCGGCGGACAAGAAGTTAAAGGCGGTACATCCTTAATTGCCTTAAAAGCCAAAGTCCCTGTTATACCGGTTGGCATTCATCTCGAGCCAAATTGGTTTGGGGCTAAATGCTATGTCTTTCGGTACGGCACACCAATTCTGCCCGAAGGCACACAAGAAACCCATGCCAAAGCCCTTGAAGAAGCCTTACATGCCCTCGAGCAGCCACAATTAACCCACGGTGTATAAACCAAAAACATTGTTTTGGTATGCCAGCTAACGCTCTGGCTCGAGAAGTCTGCTATTCTTATTAGGAATCATTCCTAATAAGAAGATTCTCAAAGGAGACATTATGCTATCCACAGCTTTAACCCAAGCCCTGCAAACACAAATCGGATATGAACTGAGCGCTTCACAAACTTACCTTGGTATGGCGGCTTATTTTCATGCCCAAAACCTGAATGGTTGGGCAAAGTTCTTTGAAGCTCAAGCGGCAGAAGAACGCGAACATGCCTTAAAAATCTTTCATTTTCTACTCGAGACTGGTAGCCCAACTAAACTTCCAGCCATCCCAGAAGCCCCAGTGCAGTACGCCAGCGCCCTCGAGACTGTCCAAAAGAGTTTAGAGCAGGAACAAAAAGTCACTAAGTCGTTTCAGAACATGGCTGCCACTGCCTTAAAAGAGGCTGACTTGACTGGTTTTGGTTTTTTGCAGTGGTTTTTAGCCGAACAAGTCGAAGAAGAAGCCACTTTTGAGCGTTTGATTGCCTTGATTGAAAGCGGTATCAATCTTTTTCAAGCCGAGGCATTATTAGGCTCGTGATTTAGCGTATACTTAAGCACAATGTTTCGACGTAAAGTAGCCGAACCCTCCGAGACCTTTGATTATCTGCGTGCCGCCCAAGAGTTATTGACTGCACGGACACTCAAAGGTCTGCTCGAGAGCGCCATGAACAGTGCCACAACTCTTGCCCCTGCCGCCACCCGAGCTTGGGCAGTGATTCGTACCAATGGTACAGACAAAATAACGGCGGTTAAAGGTTACGGTAACGAATACCTTGGAGTGGAATTGGTCGGACCTTGGAACGATGGGACTTCGAGGTTATCCACCAATGCCAGTGGTGATTTTTTTAATCCTAACCTCCCCGAGGCTCGAGCCAAGTTATCCAGCATGGGTTTACGCGAGTACAAACAAAGCCTAGTGATTCCGTTCAAAGACCGTGGCAGCGGAGTACGTGGCGCAATGATGCTTGATAATTACGGCGGCGATTCTTTTGCGCCAAGCGCCTTGGAAAACCTGACCCGTTGGGGCAGTATCGTCACCAGTATCCTTGGTGGGTTTATGGACATGTCTAAGCAGCGCTCCTTAGCTTGGAATTTAACCCTAACTTTTGTTGAAGCCATCGAAGCCCAAGAATTTAATCAACTTGGACATGCGGTGCGAGTCACCAGTTACGCGATGGCAATGGCTCGAGAACTTGGTTTAACCGCCCCAGAACAAAGCGACCTTTGGTTTGCAGCCATGCTCCACGACTTAGGGCGTTTATCCGACCCCGGGGCAGATGAAGTCAGCCTCGCCAGTCTCGGTTTTAATTTGCTCGAGCGGGTCTCGGAACTTGAAGCCTCCCGAATTGCGATTCTGCACACCCATGAACGTTTTGATGGCACTGGCGGACCACGCGGTTTACGCGGACAAGCCATTCCGATGTTCTCGAGAATTATTGCCATTGCCAACGCCTTTGACATGCTGACCACCGACCGAGGCGAAGACCTGAACACCAACGAAGCCTTGGATAAAATCAGAACTGAATCTGGAACGCGGTTTGACCCAGAAATGATTGCCAAACTCGAAGCGGTCTTAAAGCAACAAAAAGCCACTCGAGAACTGCAACAAGGAAGTCTATTCCCCACCACATAGGGGTTCAGGTAGTGAAGGTCAAAATTTCGGCAAAGTAACCAATTCAACATCTCTCATAAGCATGACTTCTTGCCTTACTTATCTACTTGTACATGGTGAATTCAAAATTTAATTTTTGAATTCACCCCCAACCTTTGATTCAGATTGGGGGTTTAGAATTTATTCAATTAACGGTTGAGCAACACACTCGAGGAATTACCATTATAATTTGCAGTGATGATGTCGAGTTTAGCGTTATTATTCACATCACCTACAACCACAGAAATAGGACCTGTACCCGTGGTGTAATCGGTTTTTGCTTGGAAAGTCCCATCGCCATTGCCAAGCAACACACTCGAGGAATTACCACTATTGTTTGCGGTGATGATGTCGAGTTTTGCATCGCCATTCACATCACCCACAACCACGGAACGAGGTCTTGAACCCGTGGTGTAATCGGTTTTTGCTTGGAAAGTCCCATTGCCATTGCCAAGCAACACACTCGAGGAATTACCAATATAGTTTGCGGTGATAATGTCGAGTTTAGCGTCATTATTCACATCACCTACAACCACAGAATAAGGACGTGTACCCGTGGTGTAATCGGTTTTTGCTTGGAAAGTCCCATCGCCATTGCCAAGCAGTACACTCGAGGAAGCACCACCCTCGTTTGCGGTGATGATGTCGAGTTTAGCGTCATTATTCACATCACCTACAACCACAGAAAAAGGATTTGAACCCGTGGTGTAATCGGTTTTTGCTTGGAATGTCCCATTGCCATTACCGAGCAGTACACTCGAGGAACTATCACCATAATTTGCAGTGATGAGGTCGAGTTTAGCGTCATTATTCACATCACCCAAAACCACAGAACGAGGAAATGAACCCGTGGTGTAATCGGTTTTTGCTTGGAATTTACTGTAGGCATTGCCAAGCAAGACACTCGAGGAATTATCACCATAATCTGCGGTGATGATGTCGAGTTTGGTGTCATTATTCACATCACCCACAACCACAGAAATAGGAGTTGCACCTGTGGTGTAATCGGATTTCGCTTGGAATGTCCCATCGCCATTACCAAGCAAGACACTCGAGGAATTACCACTATTGTTTGCGGTGATGATGTCAAGTTTTGCGTCATTATTCACATCACCCAAAACCACAGAAAAAGGATTTAAACCCGTGGTGTAATCGGTTTTTGCTTGGAAAGTCCCATTGCCATTGCCAAGCAACACACTCGAGGAATTACCACCAGAGTTTGCAGTGATGATGTCGAGTTTGGTGTCATTATTGACATCACTCATAACCACAGAAATAGGACGTGTACCCGTGGTGTAATCGGATTTCGCTTGGAATGTTCCATCGCCATTACCAAGCAACACACTCGAGGAATTACCAGTATAGTTTGCGGTGATAATGTCGGGTTTAGCATCCCCGTTGACATCAGCTACAGCCACAGAATAAGGACGTGGACCCGTGGTGTAATCGGTTTTTGCTTGGAAAGTCCCATTGCCATTGCCAAGCAACACACTCGAGGAATTACCATAGTTTGCGGTGATGATGTCGAGTTTTGCATCGCTATTCACATCACTCATAACCACAGAACGAGGATATGTACCCGTGGTGTAATCGGTTTTTGCTGCAAATTCGGTCCCTCTTGCTGCCACATTCGCTCGGAACTGCCAAATTCTGCTTCCCTGTTCACACGCACCTTGACCAGTATCATTGGTTAAACCAAGGGTTTGAACCGTGACCAGTTCACCCGGCATGAAATCAGTGGTTGGGTCAAAGGTCAGGGTACTCGAGCCTGTTCCACTGTACACACCAGCTTTAAGTCCAGTAAACCCACCCCGCACCACAAAATTACTGGTTGTGGCTGTATTCATATTTTGATTGGTGGTCACACTGACATTGGCGTTATTGGCGGCTGTGTTGGTATTGACGGTTGGTGAAAACCCTGTGAAATTAAAAGTATTGACCAAGTAATCCAAAGCG
>JAYWHB010000004.1:0-5434 GCA_043777915.1 Deinococcales bacterium | reverse complement strand
CTTTTAAGACCACATTACCCGTGAATCCGTCGGTCACAACCACATCCACTGTACCTTTGAAAATGTCACTTCCTTCGACATTGCCATAAAAACGGATGCCTGGTGTAATTTTAAGTAAATCAAAGGTTTCGTTGACCAATGCGTTTCCTTTGCCTTCTTCTTCGCCTATTGTTAGTAAGCCAACACTTGGGTCGGCAATACCCTGCATGGCACTCGAGTAAGCTGCCCCCATCAGTGCAAAGCCTTGCAAAAATTCTGGGCGGTTATCGGCATTTGCGCCAACGTCGGCTAGGGTAACTCTTCCTTTGGCATTCGGGAAATTCGAGACGATTGCCGGGCGTTCTACCCCAGCTAAGCGCCCCAAACCAAATAAAGCACTGACCAAGGTTGCGCCCGTGTGTCCTTGTGCCACAACTGCACTGGCTTTTTTGTAACGCACCAAGTTGACTGCCACGTTAATCGAAAGGTTTTTGTTGCGCCGCACTTGGGTGGCAGCGTCATCCATACCAATCACATCGGAGGCATGAACCACACTTAAGGGCAAGTTCTTCCAATTTGCCTCTAGTCGCTCGAGTTCTCGAGTAATCGCGTCTTCACGTCCGACCAGCACCACGGCAATGCCTTCTTTGGCGGCTCGAATTGCTCCTTCAACCATTGCGGCGGGCGCAAAATCTCCGCCCATTGCATCTAAAGCGATTGGAAGTGTTGTTGGTAATCGTTCTGACATGGCTAAGAGCTTAACAGAGTCCAGCTAGCCACGAGCGTGAATGGAAAAACAGGGCGAACACGGGGATTCGCCCCTACCTCACGCATTTTTATGCCATGACTGTAGGGACAGACCCCTGTGTCTGTCCTGTAACTGACAATGAAATGGCATTCTTTCGGAGACTCTAACTTGCCAGCCACGAATAGCTTTTCTCATTTGTGTTTGTCACAATAGGCTTGGTTATGATTTTTGTACCACGCAAAGACAAACAAAAACGCCCACCGGGAAACCCTTTAAGTGGTGTGGCGTTGTTATTAACGGTGCTGCTTGGTTTGTACTCGGTGCGGTTGTATCAGTTGCAGGTCTTGGACTACCAAAAGTACACCACCATGTCCACCGCTAACCGTTTGCAACCGCGTAGCCTTCGGGCAGTGCGTGGCGAGATTCGGGCTTCGGATGGCACACTTTTAGTCACCAACCGCAATGCGGTGCAATTGGTTTATAAGGGTGGCGAAGTGCAGCAACTCGAGCGGATTGCTCGCTTGGCGGGTTTAACCTTGCCCCTGCCGCAACCCAAAGAGGGCGAGTCCGAAGTGATTGTTAAAAAAGATGTTCCCGAAAACAGCATTGTGCCACTCGAGGAGTGGTTGGCAGGGCAACAAGAAGTCCTCGAGTTGCGTTACCGAGTCCAACGGGTCTACCCAAGTGGTCTAGCTGGCAATTTACTTGGCTATATGGAACCTGCCAACGACGAAGATTTAGCCGACAAAGAAAAAAATTATGATTCTCTGGATTTGGTGCCACAAAACGGTTTGGAAGCCGGCTTAGAAACTTTTTTACGTGGTCGTCACGGCGAAAAACTCGAGGAAGTGGATTCCAAAGGGCGGGTCGTGGTTGGACGTGACCGTGTAGTGCGTGAAGCCGAACGTGGTAAAACCGTGACTTTAACGATTATCCCTAAATTGCAAAAAGCTGCCGAAAAAGCCATAAGCGAAGCCAAAGATGCGATTAACGTCTTGAACCGTAAGAACCGCATTCCACAAATCGAACAAGCTCGAGGCGCAATCGTGGCGCTCAATCCCAAAACAGGGCAGATTTTGGCGTTGGCAGTTGGTCCTAAGTACGATCCCAATTGGTTTTCGACCCAACCTCGAGACCCCAAGGGCATCGCGGCATTATTAGACACCAAGTACAAACCAATGTGGAACAGAGCCGTCAAACAATTTGAACAGGGCAGTGTTTTTAAGCTCGTGACCAACAGCGCCCTGCTCGAGGCTGGGACTGGCAACAGGGTTTATTCTTGCCCGCCGTTTATTATGTACGGTGGTCGTCCGAAATGGAACTGGAATCGTGGGCGGCACATGGGGGCAATGGATGCTCGGTTAGCGATAGCCAATTCGTGTAACACTTGGTATTACCAAGCGGCAATCAATTATCAAGTTGGTTCAATTCGAGGTCCGATTCCGTTTGCGGAAATGCTGGCTAAACGCGCCGAGGATTTTGGTTTTGACCAACCGACAGGCATTGAGTTAATCGGTGAACAAGTCAGTAAAATTCCGAGTCCATCAAAAACCCAAGCGGCGAATCAAACTTGGTTTCCGGGCGAAAGCCTTAATTTTTCGATAGGTCAAGGCACAATGCGTTCAAACCCTTTGCAAGTTGCTCGGATGCTTGCCACGATTGTCAATGATGGTAAACGCCCAGAACTGACGGTGGTTAAAGCGGTCAATGGTACGACCCAAGCTCCTAAACCAATGACCCAAATTTCTGGTACACAATGGGAAACCTTAAAACAAGGAATGCGTTTAACCGTCACAAAAGGCACAGCCAAAGAAATTCTGCGTGATTTTCCAATTGCTACGGCAGGTAAGACTGGCACAGCCCAAAATCCAAAAGGTGTACATCAAGACCATGCTTGGTACATGGGCTATGGTCCTGTAGAAGACCCAAATTTGGTGGTTGTGGCATTTTTTGAAAATGGGGTCGAGGGAAGTGGTGTGGCGCTGCCAGCCGTGCGAAAAGTCATGGCGGCTTTCTGGAACATCAAACTCGAGTCCAAATGATAAACACAGTCTCGAGTCCAAGTGATGACATAATCATCACACACCTTGTTGCAAACACTTGGTAGACTAAATCCCAAGATGAAGACATCAACTCGAGGGACAGTATGAAACTGCGTGGAAATGCTACAGGCTTAAATTTATTGATTGAGCCTTTGGATACACCCGAAAGTGCTTCTGGGATGCTCGAGTCTCGGGCTGCCTTATTATCCGAAAGCGTCGAAATTGAACTTGGCGGGGTGGTTTCTTGGGCAGTCGTCGAGACGATTCTGGCACACATCAATAAAGCTGGCGGACGCGTGACCAGTTTACGTCCGCCGCGTGACAGCAACAAAGACAGTCTGGTCTCCTCGAGCAAAACCGAGGTTGTGCCGCGCACCATGCGGGCTGGGGTACGAATCGAAAAAGCTGGCAATGTGATTGTCTTGGGCGATGTCAACCCGGGCGCAGAACTGATTGCTGGTGGGGATATTATTGTTTCTGGGACGTTGCGTGGCATAGCTCATGCGGGTGTTTCTGGGCGTGAAACAGCAATTATTTACGCGCAGCACATTGCAGCACCCCAAGTGCGAATTGCCCATGCAATGGCTCGAGCGCCAGAAGGTTCTGGCTTGGAGAGTTTACGGATTGCCCCACAATCGGACGTGGCAGAGATTGCACGGCTTGAAGCTGGACAGATTGTGATTGAACCTTATAAACCGTAGAGGCGAAAGGCGAAAGGCAGGGTGGGGTTTGCACTCTACTTTTTTTGATTAGTTTTTAATGAGACCTAAATTGGCTTTTGTGACGGGATTCCTTGATTGGGGTCTTAAAGATGAGGCTTAGATGCTCACTTTTATCATGGAAAATAGCGGTTTTCTCTAAGCTACTCGAAAAATCTTCTCGAGCCAACCAAACATTTTTCACCAGTGCAAACTGGTTTCTTGGGGTTCAAATGAAAAAACTAATTGCAACACTGCTCGGAGTTATACTTGCCAGTGGATTGGCTGTCGCAGCCATCACCGTGACCGTCAAAGCAGGTGATTCGCTTGGGTCTATTGCGGCTCGGAATGACACCACGGTTGCCGAATTACAACGGCTCAATGGGCTTAAAGGCATTAACATTCGGGTTGGGCAAGTGCTGCGTATCCCTCAGCCAAGCAGCATTACGGTGCGCTCAGGTGACAGCTTAGAAAGTATTACTGCCCGTTATGGGGTCAGTGTGGTTGCCTTACGTGCCGCCAACGGCATCTCGGGCGACAGAATTCGTGTTGGGCAAGCACTGAAATTGCCAAACAGTAGCACCTCAGTCTCGAGTAGTGTTAGTCGTACAAACACTGTCACGGTACAAGATGGCGATACCCTCGGTGAAATTGCAGAGCGCAACAATGTCAGCACTGCCGATTTACGTGCTGCCAATGGATTAAGTAACGATTCAATTCGGATTGGGCAAGTGCTGAAATTACCCAGTAAACAAGTAGCAGCAGCTAAACCAACCGCAAGTACCAATTCTGTGACGGTGCAGAGCGGTGACACCCTTGGCGAAATTGCTAAGCGCAACAACACCAGCATCGAAGCCTTACAAGCTGTTAATAATTTAAGTGGTAATGCCATTCGGGTTGGACAAGTGCTGAAATTGCCAAAGACAAGCCAGTCCGCCCCAACCCCAACGGCTCGAGTTTTGAGTGGCAGTGTGACTGTACAAGGCTCTAGTGTGACTGTTCAAGCAGGTGACAGTCTCGAGAAAATCGCCAAACGCAACAACATCAGTGTGGCGGCATTGCGTGCCGCCAACAACCTAAGCGGTGATGCGATTCGTGTTGGTGATACCCTGCGCTTACCCTCGAGTACAAGCACACAAAAACCTGTGGTTGCTAAGAAACCCAGTGCAGCTAAACCCAAGCCAAGTGTAGTTGCTACGAAGCCTAAGCCAAGTGTAGTTGCTACGAAGCCTAAACCAAGTACGGTTGCTATTAAGCCCTCAGCCAAGCCTAGTGTCAAACCTTCTGTCTCGAGTAGCAGTACCAAACTGCCTGTCTCGAGTAAACCCAGTGTGACTGCCAATAAACCCAGTGTTAAGCCTGCTGTTTCGAGTAAACCTGTTGCCTCGAGTAAACCTGTGGTTGCCACTCAATTGCCCAAGCCCGTGATTGCAACCAAACCCACAACCTCCACAAAACCACTCGCTTCCAATACTCGAGTGATTGCCCCACCACCCAATTTGCCAACTGCAACAGGCAGAATCGTTACCATCCAAGCCGCCCCAAAGCCTCAAAATGTGGCGGCTAAACCAGTGACGAGCGCCACCTCACTGCCACCGATTCAAATTGTAACTGCACCAAAACCCGCCGCACCCGCCAATGTTGCACGGCAACCCACAATTGCACCCAAACCAAGCCCAGTGATTGCTCCCAAGCCAAGCCCAGTGATTGCTCCTAAGCCAAGCTCAGTAATTGCCCCTAAACCAGACAACATGCCCAGCACATTAGGATTTAACGAACCGCTCGAGATTCCAGTCAGCGAAGACAGCCCCCTGATAGACCCAGCCCTCGAGTCGCCATTTTTTGATGCCACCGCCCCAGAGAGTAAACCGACTGCCCCAAGCGACCTCGCGCCCGAAGACATCGAAATTATCATCCCAGATAATCAAAGTGCGGCTTCGGTCACACCTACCCCAGATTCCCCAACC
>JAYWHB010000003.1:0-1960 GCA_043777915.1 Deinococcales bacterium | reverse complement strand
GCGCTTCGGCGCGAAGCATCAGGCGGTGCGATAAGACTGGAATGGCTGCACGTTTAATATCGTCGGGCAGAACAAAACTGCGCCCAGCAATACTGGCTAAACCTTGGGCAATGCCTTGCAGTGCTAGGCTGGCTCGAGGTGACGCGCCCAAGTACACCTCAGATAAGCCCCTTGTTGCATGAACCAAGCGCACAATATATTCACGTAGTTCTGGCTCGAGATGAACTTCACGGCTCTTACTTTGTACCTCGAGTAATTCTGACGCACTCGAGACTGTACCAAGTAAATGAATTGGATGCACCCCACGCAAACGATGCAGCACCTCGAGTTCCTCTTCGGCGCTCGGATAACCAATCGTACAACGCACCAAGAACCGGTCCAGTTGGGCTTCGGGCAGACGGTATGTGCCATCCATTTCGACAGGGTTTTGGGTGGCAATCACGATAAAAGGTTTAGGTAAGGCGCGTGTTTCGCCGTCTGCGCTGACCTGTCCTTCTGCCATTGCCTCGAGCAGCGCCGATTGGGTTTTTGGGGTGGCACGGTTAATCTCGTCTGCCAGAAGTAAATTGGTAAAGACTGGACCTTCGATAAATTCAAACCCAGCCCCTTTGTAGACACTGACTCCGGTCACATCCGAAGGCAGTAAATCTGGGGTGAATTGCACCCGCTTAAAACCAAGCCCCAGCGACACCGCTAAGGCGCGAGCCAACATCGTTTTACCCGTACCCGGTACATCCTCGAGCAGCACATGACCACCCGCCAGAATCGCCGCCAAGGTAATCTCGAGGGTGGCATCCCTGCCGACAATCACTTTGGCTACATTTTGTTTAATCCGATTTGCAAAGTCTTTAATCATAGTTCTATTTCCTTTTCGTAGGGACAGACCCCTGTGTCTGTCCTGTAACTCACAATTTTGATTCGATTATTTTCGAGGGCTTTGGTATTTGGCATTTGGCATGGCAGGGCGAGGCATGCCTCGCCCCTACGGTTTTTTAATGTTCTCGAAGGCTTGTTCGGCGGCTACAGCATGGGTTTCGGCGGCTTGGTTGCCGTACCGTACAGGTTCATACAAATTGGTCAGGGTGATGGTGGCAACATAGGTTCTCGAGTTGATTTGACTGTAACGCATGGCAAATTCAAGTGGCGTTTCGGCGTTATGGCGCGGGATACCCTGAGCTTGGGCGTACTCGAGAAAGGCTTGATAAGCCACTCGGACACGGTTGGTGGCGTGCTGACTTAGGGTACTCGAGGGTGTTGTGATTTCTAGCTCGAGTTCTGGGGTGATTAAAAATTGTTTTCTGGCACTGCGCCAAATCAGGTAGGCAAAAAATAAACCAATGGCAGTTAAAATAATGGGAATCCAAAAGGAAGTTTGGCTTGGTTTTTGCACAGCAGTTTCTTCTGGTTGCAGTTGCTCCGCTTGACCTGATTCACTCGAGCCACCAGACAAGGACGAACTGGTACTGATGTTTGGGTTTGAACCACCGTTTGGGGCATTGAGTGCCAAGGCGAGTACCGCAATGGCTAAAATAACCCCCGCAAGAATCGGCATAAAATCCCAGAGTGAATTCTGCCCTGTTTTTTTACGCTGCTCGAGTTTGGCATTCAATAAAAAGGCGGCTAAAATGATTACGCTAGCAAATAAAACTGCATTTGTGGCTTGAAAAAGTGCATCGCTGCTTGACTCGAGGCGTTTTGTGTTGGGGATTTTCATTGGCTGGTTATTGGTGGCTTGTATTCCAGATTTGGGTTGTTCTTTGGGTTGGGCGGGTTGCGCTGCACTGATTGGTTTGCCGCCTGTGGGGTCTTGGAAGATTTGTGGCTTGGGTAAGAAAAATCCTAATGCAGCAATTATCAGCGCTACCGCCGTTAATTTCAGTACGATTTGAGACTCGAGATGATACGGATTTTGACCGATGTACCGTTGTTGTTTTTCCAAGGCTGCCAGCAGTGCCAGTCC
>JAYWHB010000002.1:0-1964 GCA_043777915.1 Deinococcales bacterium | reverse complement strand
GCCCTCAAATCAGATGGCACACTGCTGGCTTGGGGATCAAATTTTTTTGGTGAAGTTGGCAATGCCGACACCACTACAGATAAATTTACACCAGTCGTGGTTGGTGGCACGAACACCAAAGACATTGTGGCAATTGCCGCAGGTCTGAACCATTCTGTGGCACTCAAAAAAGATGGCACAGTGCTAACTTGGGGTTCGGACGAATTTGGGCAACTCGGCGATGGAACACCAGTTGACGACAGTAAATCCACCCCTGTTGTGGTCAGTGGCGCAAGTAACATTGTTGGTATTGCCGCAGGTGGATTTCATACACTGGCGCTCAAAGCCGACGGCACAATGCAAAGTTGGGGCAAGGATAACCTTGGGCAACTTGGCAATAATGCGGCACTCGAGAATAGCGCCTCGCCAGTTTCGGTATTGCTCGGGGCATTCACCATTCGCTTACCGTAAATTTTTACTCGAGCCACCCTATTTGTTTGGGATGGTTTTTTTCTGGCTCTCAAGCTAGTCCAGTTCTTCTGCACTTAAACCTGTGGCACTTGCAATTTGTTCATGGGTTAGCCCTGCGGCTTTTAAGTTTCGGGCAATTTCGAGTTTGGCTTCTAATTTACCTCGAGCTTCACCTTCAGCAAGCCCCACTTCGCGCCCGAATTTCGCCTTCAGTAAGCCCTTCGGCTCGAGCTTCTTCGACTGCCGTCTTAAGGGTTGCATAATTATCACGCAAGATTTTTAGACTTTGCTGGTAACTCTCCCTCTCGCGTGGCTCAAGATTAGCGAGTTTGGCTGTTTCAAACGCATTGGTGAATACTTCGTCTTTTAAGAGTTCTGGAATACTTTGTAAATCCTCGAGATTTTTAATGAAATACAACCACTTATCAAGTCGGGTTTTTAATTCCTCGAGTGTTTTATTAAAATTCGGAATCTCGAGATAAATTAGCGTGAGTTTGTCGCAAAATACAACATTGTTTTGGTCTTTGAGTTCAACTTTATGCACCACTTCTCGAGAACCCACTTTATCATCGTCAAAGGTAAATCCAAGTACACCAATGCAGTACACTGGCTCGAGACGATAATCCCAATCGCCTTTTTTTGCTTGCTCTTCTTGCTCATAAGACAGCACCTGACGGGCTATTCGCGCTTGAATAGGAAAAGTTGCATAAAAAAGTGTTCTGTCCTTAAAAAAGTTTTGCTTTAACTTTTGTAGTTCAACAATAAAGTATTCGCCGTTTAAGCCTTGGCAGTAAATATCATAAATGGCTTTGCGGTCATTTTCACCTTTTGGTAATTGCTCAGGGTTCTTAAAACTTAAATCTGGGCAACTTGTGGCAAAAGCGAATTGAGGAAGTCAATTAGGTGTGGTTTAGATGCCTCCTCGCCAAAGATTTTTTTGAATCCAAAATCAGTGAAAGGATTAACGAAGGTGTTTGCCATGGGTAGAATCGTAGCAGGATGAGGCTTCTTTTCCTAGAGCTAAAAATGCTTGACTATTTTTTAGGGTTCTAAAACCATTACAATACCAAGGTGAAAAAAAGTCTTTTAATTGGTTTGCTGGTCGGTGCGGCTTTACTTCTGCCCCAAGCCGCCGCGCTTGAATTAAAAACCGAGCGCTACACCCTTAAAAATGGATTAACTGTGATTCTGCACGAAGATACCCGCAGCCCCAATGTGACTGTTAATTTTTTAGTCAAAGTTGGTTCTAAAGACGAACTCGAGCGGCGCAGTGGTTTTGCCCATTTGTTTGAACACCTGATGTTTATGGGAACAAAACGGGTCGGGGTTGGGCAGTACGATAAAATTATCGAATCGTATGGTGGTTCTAATAATGCTTTTACTGCCCCAGACATGACCTTGTACTACTCGAGCGCCCCCGCCAAAGCCCTGCCAACCCTGCTTTGGCTCGAGGCAGACCGACTCGAAGCGTTAGGCGAAAACATTGACCAGAAAAAACTCGATTTACAACGGGC
>JAYWHB010000001.1:0-1964 GCA_043777915.1 Deinococcales bacterium | reverse complement strand
GGGCAACCGCTAGGTCTTGGTAGACGGTTTCGATGCCGTGCTGCCGTGCATCTATTGGGCTACGGAATTTTACGGGTTTACCATCCAGCATTATCTCGCCAGAATCGGGAATGGTTGCGCCAGACAGGGCTTTAATTAAACTGCTTTTGCCTGCGCCGTTATCACCAATCACGGCGAGGATTTCACCGGCGCGCAGTAGAAAATCTGTGCCATCCAAGGCGGTCACTTGTCCGTAACGTTTGACCAGATTTTTAGCTTCAAAAATCGTTTCTGTCATGCTCACCTCGAGTTCTTGCCTTTTGAAAGTTGGTCTACCGCCACAGCCACAATCACCAGCACACCTGTAATCAGAATTTGTACCTCGGAACGTGCGCCCATCAGGGTTAAGCCACTGCGAAAAACCCCACTGATTAACGCCCCGACAATTGTACCAATCAGTAAACCGCGCCCACCGAACAGGCTTGTGCCGCCGAGTACCACTGCCGTTATCGAGTCTAAGTTCTCGGTCTGCCCTGCGTTGGGGTTGCCAATGCCGTATCTCGAGACCGATAACCACCCCGCAATGCCGTAAATCAGTCCAGCCAAGGTATAAACCATCAGTAAGACCCGTTGGGTTGGAATGCCAGTCAAACGAGCCGCTTCTGGGTTGTTACCGACCGCGTACAAGTGTCTGCCGGGGGCAGTGTTGCTCAAAGCCCATGAAATCGCGGTGAATAAAAAAAGTGTTAGAGCAATGCCTGTGCCGTAGCCAATCGTGATTCCACCGATGGCAATGTCTTGTTTGAACCACAGTAATATCGAAGATTCATCACTGACCGTAATGGTTTGGGCTTGGGTGTAAATTTGGGTGATGGCAAAAGCGATATTCAGTGTGCCAAGCGTGACAATAAACGGTGGGAGTTTTAAGGTTGTGACCAGTAAGCCATTCAAGAAACCAAAGCCAGTGCTGACGGTTAAGCCAATCAGTAAACTAATCGGGGCGGGCAAGCCAAAATCGGCGGCGAGTTTGGTCATTAACATTGTACTGAGTGCCATCACCATACCGCAGGACAAATCAATTCCGCCAGTTAGAATAATCAATGTTTGTCCAATCGCCAGCACTGCCACAACCATGACTTGCGAGATGATTAAAGCGCCATTATTGGGGGTCAGAAAATTAGGATGTTGGGTTGCGAAAAATCCAATCGATAAGAACAGTGCCAAAATTGGACCAAGTACCGAAACACTCGGTAGTTTCTCGAGCCAATTATTTTTATTTTGTGTGCCTTCTTTTGTCATACTCACCTGACTTTACTCTTTTTGGAGTGATTGAATCGCTATGCTCGAGTGATTGAGAAGAGGGCGCGAATTTGCGCCCTCTATTGTGCTTGGAGGAGTGGGAAACCCGTCACCCCTCGAGACGGATTTCCCGAAATATGAAGTCGTTTTACTCGAGACTCTTTTTAGTTGCCCCAGCAATTGGCAAGTCCGAATGCGACATTCTTGCTGCCAATTCCGACCAAAGCACGCTTAGCAATTAAGGTCACGCCAGTGTCCACGTAGCCTTTGGCTTTAACACCAGTCTTGGCATATTTAACGCCAGCCGCCACACCAAGGGCTGCCATCTTCAGTGGGTATTGTTGGCTGGTGGCGACAATCACGTTCTTGTCTACGTTACGAACGCCTTCACAGCCACCGTCTACGCTAAAAATTGCGGCGGTTTTCTTGGCGGCTTTGAGGGCTTGGAATGCACCTGCGGCGGCGGGTTCATTGATTGTGTAAACCACATTGATGTCTGGGTTTTTCTGCAAGCAGTTTTCCATGGCGGTTTGACCTTTGGCTTGGTCGCCAAAAGTATCTTGGCTGCATACAACTTGTGGGGTGGTGGCAAGTTCTTCGGTGTCTGCGTCAATGTTATTTGCGCCTAAACCAGCCAAAAAGCCGTTGTGACGAGCAATCCCAACTGGATGACCGGGGAACAGGTC